>JANNDB010001061.1:0-1604 GCA_031387285.1 Betaproteobacteria bacterium
TGATCGCCAACATCGCCATGGTGCTGATCGGCCTGGTGATCCTGAACCCCTGCATCTGGCTGGTGAACCGGCCCAAGCCCTATCTGATCGCCGGTATCCTGGCGCTGGTCATGACCGGTGTGTATGCATTGCACCAAAGCGTGTTTGATGTTGCGATGGCGCTGGGCATTGGCGTACTGGGCTACGGCATGCGTCTGCTGCGGATTCCGGTGTTGCCACTGGTGCTGGGCCTGGTGCTGGGCTATATGGTGGAATCCAACTACCGGCGCAGCCTGCTCATCTCGGGCGGCGAGCATTCGATATTTGCCACCGATCCGGTTTCCGCAGGTCTTCTGGCACTGGCTGTGGTTCTGACGGCCTACACCGGCATCAAGGAATTTTCGGGCAGAAAGTTCAAGCAATGAGTTCATCCAATCCTGCAGGGCCCACGATTGCCCAGCGCCTGGCGGCCGCCATCGCCCTGTCAGAGCCCGAGCGCGACCCCGCCGCCCTGGCTGTAGCCCGGCGTCTGCTGATGGACGTGTCAGGCATCTGCATGGCGGCCCGGCATGAAGACTATGTGCTGGCCGCATTGGCTGCCCTGGAACAACCCGGCCCCTGTACCGCCATCGGCTTTGCGCAGGGCTACGGCGTGGAAGCGGCTGCTTTTGTCAACGGCATCGCCGCGCACGGTGAAGACTTTGACGACACCTACGAAGGCGGGCCGGTACATGCTGGCGCCGTCATCGTGCCCGCGCTGCTGGCGGCAGCCCAGCGGCATGCCTTGGGCGGAGCCGCACTGTTGCGCGGTATCGCCATCGGCGTGGAAGTGACCTGCCGGCTGTGTGCCGTGGCGCCCACGCGCGTACACAAGGCGGGTTTTCATCCCACCGCCATATTTGGTGTGGTCGGTGCTGTTGCAGGCCTGGGCACCGCCCTCAGGCTGACCGACGTGCAACTGGTCAATGCCTTGGGCATCGCCGGCAGCATGGCTGGCGGCATCATTGAATACCTGGCCGACGGCGCCTGGACCAAACGCATGCACCCGGGCTGGGCTGCGCAGTCGGCCTACCGCGCGGTGCGTCTGGCCCAGGCGGGTTTCAAGGGCCCTGCCACGGTCTTCGAAGGCACCCACGGCCTGTTCCATGGCTTTGCCAATATCAAGGATACCAACGCCGCGGACTATGAGGCCATGCTGGCCGGTTTTGGCGAACGCTGGTTGTGGACCACCATCGCCTTCAAGCCGTACGCCTGCGGCACCATGGCACACCCCTATATTGACTGCGCGCGCGCTTTGCGCAGACAAGGCGTGACAGCCGAACTGGTACAGCGCATCGAATGCGAAACTGCCGAGGGCATCGTGCACCGCCTGTGGGAGCCGTTGGCCATGAAGGCGGCTCCGCCCAATGCCTATGCGGCGAAATTCAGTATTCCGTACGCCATTGCCGCAGGCCTGGTACTGGATGACGCGGGCCTGTCCGCCTACACCGAGCCGCAGGTGCAGCGCGCTGACCTGCGGGCGCTGGCCGCCAAAGTCGGCTACCGGGTGGACCCGGCCAATCCGTACCCGCACCGGTTCACCGGCCATGTGCGCGCAATCCTGACCGATGGCCGCGTGCTGGAGG
>JANNDB010001070.1:0-1943 GCA_031387285.1 Betaproteobacteria bacterium
CGTCGAGCGCGGCCCGTCCTTGTGGGCGGTGAGCGCCTTGCGCCTGCTCAGTGGCGGTTTTGTCAGCGCCTGGGGCAAGGGTCCGGCGCGCCAGATCGTCACGCCGACATTAACGGCCGGCATTCGCGGAACCGGCGTCTATACCGAAATATTCGGCAAGGATGCGGCCCGCAGCTACTTCTGCAACTGCTATGGCACCGTGGAGGTGTCCAGCGCAAACGAGCGCATGGTCAGCCAGGCCGACTACCACCAGGCATTCTGGGCCGACGCACAGGCCCAGTCAGGGCGTTACCTCAGCGCCGCGCCTGCCATCAATCACGGCGACGAGGAACTCGAGGTGCTGGCCCGCCTCGTCGAACAGCGCACGGCATGGCAGATCATGGGCAAGAAGGGTGTGAAGGACGGCAAGGGCTATATAGAGGACAAGCCCGGCCAGCAGCACCCGGCCGTCAAGCCGGCCGCCTGAATCGCACTCAGTTCTTCGCCTTGTACTCGGCCAATGCCTTGGCCAGGTCGGCGTACTCCTCGCAGGTCTTGTTGCCGCACAGCTTCTCCAGCTCCACCAGGTGTTTCTCGGCCTCCTGGGGCTTCTTGTCCATCAGGTAGGCCTCACCGATGTATTCGTGCGCGCCCTTGTGTTTGGGGTTGAGGTTGAGCGCGGTCTTGTAGTGCTCGAACGCCTTGGGCAAATTGGGCGAAGCCTGCTTGCGGTAGCTGTAGCCCAGCAGGTTGTGCACATCGGCGTTGCGCGGCTCCTCGCGTGCTGCGAGGTTCAATTCGGCAAGGGCCTTCTTCCAGTCCTTCACCTTGATCGCCTCGCGCGCGATGTCCATACGCTCACTGGCATTGGGCTGCTTGACCACCGGCCCACTATCGGCCGCCGACACCCACTGGGCTGCAGCCAGCAGGGACAGGGCGATCACCCCGCGTGCCGTCTTTGATTTCATCATTCCGTCTCTCCTCCTGTTAAATGCCGAATCGCCACCAACTGTCATGGTATCGGTGTCAGCTTGGCAACGGAGAGCGCCAACCACTTGACCCCATGACGCGGAAAGTTGACCTGGGCCCGCGCGTCGGCACCGGCGCCTTCGAGCGCCAGTACCAGCCCTTCGCCGAATTTGGCATGGAATACCCGCATCTGCGCGCGCAACCCATGGCCATCGTCGGCCTTGCGCTGCACTGGAACGCCGTCCTGGCGCTCCGAGAATCGCGGTGTGCTGCCAAACGCCGGCCGCTGGGACGTGCGCCCTTCGGCATCTGTACCGGCCGCAAAGCCTGCGTAATTGCCAAAGCCGGCATGCCGCGGCGTGATCCACTTGAGCGCATCCTCGGGCAACTCATCAAAAAACCGGCTGCGGATGTTGTAGCGCGTCTGCCCATGCAGCATGCGCGTCTGGGAATGGCTCAGATACAGGCGCTTGCGCGCGCGTGTGATCGCCACGTACATGAGGCGGCGCTCCTCCTCCAGGCCGTCGTGGTCGTTCATGGAGTTTTCGTGTGGGAACAGGCCCTCCTCCATGCCGGTGATGAAGACGCAATCGAACTCCAGCCCCTTGCTCGAATGCACCGTCATGAGCTGGATCGCGTCCTGCCCGGCCTGCGCCTGGTTGTCACCCGACTCGAGCGCGGCGTGGGTCAGAAATGCGGCCAATGGCGACTGGGTTTCACCGGTTTCGGCATCCGGCGCAGCCGACGCCAGTTCATCCACGGGCAATGCCACCGCGTCACGGCCAAAACCCTCCTGCGTGACAAAACTCTCGGCGGCGTTCACGAGTTCCTCCAGGTTTTCCACCCGGTCCGCGCCCTCGCGTTCGGCCCGGTAGTGCTCGAGCAAGCCGGTGTGATCGAGCATCAGCTCGATGATCTCGCGCAGTGAAAGTCCGTTGGTCTGATCACGCAGCGCCGCCATGCTGGTCACGAACGCGCCCATGTTGGCCCCTGCC
>JANNDB010001076.1:0-7356 GCA_031387285.1 Betaproteobacteria bacterium
CACACCCGCGTCGATGCGCAACAGATCGACGCGGATGCGCGCGTCCTCATCCTGCTGTTCGCGGTCGAGCAACCAGGTCTTGCGACCACCGGACCCCTGTTCCAGGAATACCACAGGACGCAAACTGGTGATCGGCGGCGACCTTGCCGTACGACTCGGCTGGCCGCTGGTGCATGTCGACGCTGAAGCGGTCAGTTTTGCCAATCCGCCGTGGGCGCAGAATGCCCAGATGCTGACGGCCGATGCGGTGCACCTTTCGCTCGGCGTACGCCCGTTGCTGCGCCGCGAGCTGGTCTTCCCGCAGGTCAGTCTGGTGCGTCCTGTGGTATTCCTGGAACAGGGGTCCGGTGGTCGCAAGACCTGGTTGCTCGACCGCGAACAGCAGGATGAGGACGCGCGCATCCGCGTCGATCTGTTGCGCATCGACGCGGGTGTGCTGGGGTATGACGACGTGGCTAAACACACCCGTTTGCTTGCCGAGTTGTCTACCAGTGAGCCGGTCACCCCGGGGGCGGGCACTTCCGGCGCAGTGAAATTCCGGGTACGCGGCACCTACCTGGGCCTGGCGACCGACGCACAGGGCAGTGGCGGGCCGGTTCTGGCCTTGCGCGACGAAAGCACACCGTATCCGCTGCAGGTCGCGGCATCGCTGGGCCGCACCCGCGTGCAGGCCACCGGCACAGTCACCAGCCTGCTGGCCTTCACCGCGCTGGACGTGCAGTTGGGATTGCAGGGCGGCAACCTCGGCGAACTGGTTCCGATCCTCGGCTTTGCCTTGCCGGCCACTGGCGCCTATGCGACCAAGGGACATCTGATCCATGCCGCCGCGGTGTGGCGTTATGAACAGTTTGCGGGGCACATCGGTTCCAGCGACATCGCGGGCACGCTGTCGGTGGATACCAGCGCGGGCAAACCGCAGTTGCGCGCCGTGCTGGCGTCCAAGGTGCTGGATCTCGTCGACCTGGGCCCGGTGATCGGGGCCCGCGCTGGCAGCGTGCAACAAGCCCGGCAGACAACGGCGCCGGCCGCTGCCCGCGTCCTGCCGGACCTGCCGTTCAACACCTCGCGGTGGGACAGCGTGGACGCCGAAGTGACGCTCAATGCCGAGACCATCCGCCGCGCGCGCGAATTACCCCTGGAGCGCTTGCAGACCCGGCTGGTGCTGCGGGATTCGATCCTGACGCTCGATCCGCTGGAGTTTGGTGTGGCGGGTGGCATCCTGAAGGGCGCCGTTACGCTGGACGGGCGCAAGCATCCGATCCAGGCCCGCGCCAGGGTCAGCGCACGCAAGGTGCTGGTGTCGCGCCTGTTCCCGACATTCGACCTGGGGACGACCAGCGTCGGACAGATCAATGGCGATTTCGACCTCAGCGGCAGCGGCGACTCGGTCGGTGCCATGCTGGCCAGTGCCGACGGCAACCTTGGCCTGGTGGTGGCCGGCGGCGAGATCAGCAAACTGCTGATGGAGAAGGCTGGACTGCACCTGTGGGAAATGCTCCAGCTCAGTCTGACCGGTGACAGGCTGATCAAGTTGCGCTGCGCCGTCGCCGATTTCCAGGTGGTGCGTGGCAATATGCGGGTCGACTCGCTGGTGCTCGACACGGCAGTGACGACGATCAATGGCAGCGGCACCATTGACCTGGGCCGTGAGACCCTAGACCTGACGTTGCGGCAGAAAACCAAGAACACCAGCCCGCTGGCATTGCGCAGCCCGATCCATGTCGGTGGCAGTTTTGCCAAGCCGGATGTATCGGTGGACAAGGCGCAGGTGGCAGCCCGCGCCCTGGGTGCGGTGGCGCTCGGGCTGGTCAACCCCTTGCTGGCTCTGCTCCCTCTGGTCGACACCGGGCCCGGACAAGACAGCGACTGTCGTCAGTTGGTACGTGAAGCCCGATTGCTGCAGCCCGCGGGCAAGCCTGCACAGGTGCAGAAACCATGAGCGGCGCTCTGCACTATCGGCTGCTGCGCTTGCTCGCCTTGGGGCTGGGTGTGCTGGCAGCCGGCGCTTGCGCCACCTTGCCCGATGCCGACGCCGTGCGCGAGCGCCACAGCGGGCAGCAGGCGCGTTTTGAAACCGCGCGCGGTCCTCTGTCTGCGGCCAGGAGCGCTGCGATCCTTGCTGCGCTCAAGCTCCAATCCGGGGACCTCGACATACTGGACAAGCACGTGGCGCTGGAGCAATCGGTCACGGGCAGCCCCCTGCTGATCGGCAACACGGTCGTGCTGCTGCAGGATGGCGCGGCGACCTATCCGGCGATGTTCACAGCGATCGGCAGCGCACGCGACCATGTGAACCTGGAGTCCTACATGTTCGAGGACGACGAGACCGGCCGCCAGTTTGCCGATCTGCTGATCGCCAAGCAGGCGCTCGGCGTGCAGGTCAATGTCATCTACGACAGTGTTGGCGCTCTGGCCACCCCGCGCGCATTCTTCGAGCGGCTGGAGCGTGCCGGGATCGCGGTGCTGGAGTTCAACCCGGTCAATCCGCTGGCGGGCCGCACTCCGTGGTCCATCAACAACCGTGACCACCGAAAGTTGCTCGTGGTCGATGGGCACACCGCCTTTGTTGGTGGCATCAATATCAGCAGCGTCTATTCTGCCGGCTCCATATCCCTGCGCCCGGGCAAGTCTTCCGGCGACGGCACGCAGTGGCGCGATACGGATCTGCGACTACAGGGGCCTGTCGTTGCCGAACTGCAGAAGCTGTTCATCGGCACCTGGGAAAAGCAGCGCGGCAAGCCGCTGGCTGCGCGTAGCTACTTCCCTCCGCTGCAATCCGTGGGCAGTGAGCTGGTGCGGGCGATTGGCAGCACGCCGGACGACGCCTACAGCGCGATGTACCTCACCCTGATTTCGGCGATCGAAAACGCCGAGCGCCAGGTCTACCTGACCAATGCCTATTTCGTGCCCGACCCGCAGCTGCTCAAATCGCTCAAGGCGGCAGCCGCACGGGGTGTCGACGTGCGCCTGGTGCTGCCGGGCCAGTCCGACTCGGCGCTGGTGTTTCATGCAGGGCGTTCCCACTACGCAGGCCTGCTCGAGAGCGGTGTGAAGCTCTACGAGCGCAATGGCGCCGTGCTGCACGCGAAGACGGCCGTGATCGACGGCGTGTGGTCGACCGTGGGCTCCACCAATCTGGACTGGCGCAGCTTCCTGGACAACGACGAGGTGAATGCGGTGGTGCTGGGGCGCGCATTCGGCCAGCAGATGCAGGCGGCGTTTGCGGCGGACATGGCGGCGTCCCGGCAAGTGGAGCGCGCCGCGTGGTCGCGCCGCGCCTGGCTGCTGCGCTTGAAGGAAACCGCCGCCCGCGTGTGGGAGCGTCTGCTGTAGCCGCTGGCCGCGCCGCTGCCCTCCGGCATGCCGTGCGCAGCCGCCATTCGCGCGCTTGCTACTTGCTTTTGAACAGCAACAGGAAGACCCCCGCCGCGACGGCTCCCGCGCTCAGGATCAACGGCACATTGACGCGTTCGCGTTCCTGTACCTTGAGCTCCAGCGGGCCGAGTTTCAGGCCGGTGGTCTCCTTGGTATAGCTGAATCCGCCGTATGCGAGACCCAGGGCCCCGGCCACGATGAGGATCATGGCTATCAGTCTGTAAGTGTTCATGTCTTTGCTCTCCGGTTGGTTGATGTTGAAATAGGGTGTCCGCGCGGCCTAATCCGTACGCAGCGGGCGGCTGGCCGCTTCGGCGAGGAAGGTCGACAGATCGCCCAGCACCTGCTGCAAGGCAAGGTTGGCGGCATGCACACCGCCCTGGGGGTCTTCGCTGGCTGACGCCACCCGGGCCTCGAACTGACGTAATGCCTGTACGCGGCGGGTCTTGTCGTGCACCAGCGTGGCGCGCAGGACCAGCACCAGCTGGCTCGGGCGGGTCTGGAAGTCCTGGTACAGGCGCACCAGTTCGGTGTCCAGCCGTAACTCGCCGGCCGCCGACCCGCTCGCAGCTGCCACAGCGCCAAACTGAGCGTGGTTCTGCAGGCCAAGCAGCAGGGCGGTCGCGATCATGCGCGCCGGCGGGTCCACCCATTCACTGTGGGCGAAGTACTCGAGGCGGTGCGGCTCGCGCATGTAGAGAATCCGCTGGCTGTCATAACCGGCGGCGGCCACGGGCATGCCGATGACCAGCGTCGGGCCGCTGCCGGATGGGCCCGCAGTACGCGCAAGCGGTACCGCGTCGAGCGTGTAATAGGCCGGCTGCGGCACGACGCTGGGGCTCAATGCCGAACATGCCGACAGCAGCAACAGGACGAGCAACGAAGCCAGCCATTGGCGGCGAAGTGGCAGGTGGTTCATGGCTTAGGGGCTGCTATGCCGGCGCCGGTCTCGCCGGGCCCGGGAGCTACGGGTTTGCGGCCGAACAGCAGGCCGCGTGGGTCGCGCTCGGTTTGTTCGCTCAGGCGGCGCAAAGACACCGACAGCGCGCCCAGTTCCCCCAGCAGGCGCTTGAGTTCGGGCAATGTGTCCTGGCTGAAGCGCTGCAGGTCGGCGCCCACCAGATCCACGGTCCTGGCGGCGCTTGCGCTGGTGGTGGCGACTTCGTTGCCCATCTTTTCCACCGCGTCGGCGCCACGGCCGACGCGCTCGATCACCGGAGCGAGCTGGGCGCTGGCGCCGGCCGTTTGCTGGAACGTGCGTGACGCAGCCGTCAAGCCACTGTCGATGGCGTCCTTGCGCAGCGCAACCGTGTGTGCCACGGTGGCCATGTCGGCCAGCGCGCTGCTGAAGGCCTTGCGGTTTTCGGTGCTGAGGATGGCGTTGATGCTGCCCGATGTGCTGTCCAGCTTGGCCAGCACGCTGGTCAGCACGTTCTCCAGCCGCGCGCTCAGCGATGGCTTGGTCTGTATCACCGGATAGCGGTTGGGCGGCACCAGCCGAAGCAATTCGGCGTCCTTTGCGCCACCACTCAGTTCCACATAGGCAATGCCGGTCAATCCCTGGGTTTTCAGCACGGCCACGGTGTCCACCCTGATCGGCGTGCCGCGCTCGATCGCAAACAGCAGATGCACCAGCGCCGGGTTGAGCGGGTCGAGGTTGATCTGGCGTACCTTGCCCACGTCCACGCCGTTGTATTTCACCGGGGCGTTCAGGTTCAGGCCGGCCACCGACTCGTCCTCTGTCGCCTGGTACAGGTCATAACGCGTCTGGAACGCGCCGCCCGCGGCCAGCCATAACAGGCCCACGACCAGCAGCGCGGCGAGCACCAGCACGAATGCGCCAACCAGCGGATAGTTCACCTTGGTTTCGATACGGCCTCCGTAGCGGTGCGCGCCGCGTCACGAGGGCGCGCGCCGCGCGCACCTTCGAAGAACTGCCGGACTGCCGGGTTGTCGTTCTCTGCCAGTTCGGGCATCGAGCCCAGTGCCTGCACCTTGCCATCGGCGAGCACAGCGACCCGGTCGGCGATCTGCCACAGCAGGTCGAGGTCGTGCGTGATCATCACCACCGTCAAGCCGAACAGCTCGCGCAGGCGCGGCACCAGTTCGTCCACGCCGTGCGCGCTAGCCGGGTCCAGACCCGCGGTGGGCTCGTCCAGGAACAGCAGCTCCGGGTCGAGCGCCAGGGCCCGCGCCAGCGAGGCACGCTTCAGCATGCCGCCGCTGAGTTCCGACGGGTATTGCGCGCCGACTTCCGGCGCGAGCCCGGCCATGGCGAGTTTCCAGCCACTGAGCTGGTCGATCAGCGTGTCGCTCAGCGCGGTGTGCTCACGCATCGGCAATCCAACATTCTCCAGCACGGTCAGCGCGCCGAACAGGCCGCCGTGCTGGAACATGACGCCCCAGCGCCGGCGCAGCGCCCGGGCCTGCGCGTCGCCCAGGCCCTTGAGCTCGGTTCCCAGCACCTTGACGCTGCCTTCACTCGGCTGCTGCAGCAGGATCATCTCGCGCAGAAGGGTCGACTTGCCCGAGCCGCTGCCGCCGATCACCGCGAACACCTCGCGCCGGTGCACGGCCAGATTGATGTCCGAATGCACGACATGGTCGCCAAAATGCGTTGCCACATGCTGCATTTCGATGACGTTTTCGGGTGCGGCGGGCATGTCGGTCCTGTCAGAGGTCGAGCAGGCTGAACGCGATCGAGAACAGGGCGTCGGCCACGATCACCAGGAAGATGCCCTGGACCACGCTGCGCGTCGTCTGCGACCCACGCTGTCGGCCCCGCCGTGGGTGCGCAGCCCCTGGAAGCACCCGACCACCGCGATGATGGCCGCGAACACCGGTGCCTTGCCGATGCCGATCATGTAGCTGGTGACACTGATGGCCTTGGCAAACCGGTCCAGGAACTCGGCGAACGACACGCCGAGCTGGGCGCGCGCCATCACCATGCCGCCGAATACGCCAAGCAGGTCGGCGAAGACGGTGAGCAAAGGCAGCGCGATCATCAGGGCGATGATCTTGGGCAACACGAGGAGCTCCAGTGGGGCGATGCCGATCGTGCGCATGGCGTCGATTTCTTCTGTCACGGCCATCGTGCCGATTTGCGCGGCGTAGGCCGAACCGGAGCGCCCGGCGATGATGATGGCCGTCATCAGCGGGGCAAATTCGCGCAGCATCGACAGGCCCACGAGGTCGGCCACGAAAATGTTGGCGCCATAACGGCGCAACTGGTCGGCCGCTTGGTATGCCACGACGACACCGAGCAGGAACGACAGCAGGCCCACGATCGGAAGGGCGTCATAGCCGGCGCTTCGGATATTGAACAGGATCGGCTTCCAGCGCATGCGTTTGGGCTGCGCCAGGCTGGTCACCAGTACCAGGGCGGTTTCGCCGATGAAGGCCAGCAGCGCCATGGCCTGCTCCCCGGTCCCTGCCACGGAGCGACCGATCGCGTCCAGCGTGGCCAGCAGCCAACCGGGTTGCGCCGCCGCGCCCACTGCCGGTTGGGCCGCGCGCTGCGCCACCGCTTCGAGCAGGTGGCTGTAGTCGGCGCGCATCCCCAGCAACGTCACTTCCATGCCCTGGCCGCGCAGGCGCACCAGGAACTGCTGCAGCACCCAGGCACCCGCGCTATCGAGGGCCTCCAGCGCCGCGCCGCTGGCCGCGACGCGCTTGCCGGTGGCCAGTGGCATCGATTGCAGAGTAGCTGCTAGCGCTCCGATGCCCTCAGCCGTCCAACTGCCCGACAGGGCGATTTCGCCTGGGCTCGGGGTGGTGATGGCAGCGGCTTGCATCGTCCATCCAGCGTAGGCGAACCATGCCACGGCGTATGTGCGCAAACGCACAGTGAACCCACATCGGTATGCCGACACTTGTGCCTGCGCCGTGACCATTCACTGAAAGGGATCCGACCATGAAACCAGATATTTCCATCCTGCTGCCCGCCACGCTGTCGTCGATCGCCGTGCCAATCGAGGTTTT
>JANNDB010001077.1:0-2625 GCA_031387285.1 Betaproteobacteria bacterium
TCTCCAGCAACTGTTGCAGGCGCGCTCGCGGCACCCGCGGGCCCAGCTGGTCGCCGGCTGCACCGACGTCGGACTGTGGGTCACCAAGATGCACATGCAGTTCGGCCAGGTGCTCGACGTCACCCGCGTCGCCGAACTGCGGCGCGTCGAACACTATCCGCACCATCTGGCCATTGGGGCTGCCGTGCCGCTGACGGACGCCTATGCTGCGTTGGTCGCGGCCTGGCCGCAGCTCAAGACCTTTGCCCAGCGCTTTGCCGGCCTGCCGGTGCGCAACTCCGGAACGCTGGGCGGCAACGTTGCCAACGGCTCACCGATCGGGGACTCGATGCCCCTGCTGATGGCCCTGGACGCCAACGTGGTGCTGATGAGCGTGCGCGGGCACCGCGAAATGCCGCTTGAGTCGCTCTACACAGGCTACCGCAAGAACGTCATGGCACCCGATGAGGTGCTGGCCTGGATCAAGGTACCGCTTCCTGTGCAAGGTGAGATCTTGCGCGCCTACAAGATTTCCAAACGCTACGACGACGACATTTCCGCAGTCTGTCTGGCGGTTCGCATGCGCGTCCATGCTGGCCGTGTGGAGTCGATCTCCATCGGGGTCGGCGGCGTCGCCGCCACGCCCGTGCGTGCGCGCAAGACCGAGGCCGCATTGCGTGGCGCAGCCTGGTCGCTGGCCAGCGTACGCAAGGCAGCCGAATGCCTGCGCAGCGAGTTCTCCTCGATATCGGACATGCGCGCCAGCGCGGCCTACCGCAGCGAAGTGCTGGGCAACCTGCTGCAACGGCTGTGGCTGGAGCAACAGGGCATGCAGGCGATCAACCTGGAGTCGGCGGCTGTGCTGGAGGAGGCCCTATGAACGCGTCTGAACGACTGCCTGTAGCGGAAGGCCATGCCATCACCGGACCGGCGGCCGGTGTGTCGCGGCCGCACGAAAGCGCGCGCGCCCAGGTGGCAGGCGCTGCCACCTATGTCGACGACATCGCTGAAGTGCGGGGCACCCTGTTTGCGGCGCCCATCCTGTCCAATGTGGCGCATGGAACGGTGCGCGGCGTGGATTGCGCCGCCGCGCTCGCCATGCCCGGCGTGCGTGACGTGATCCTGGCGCGCGATGTGCCGGGAGACCCGATGCTTGCCTCCTTCATCGGCGACGAGCCCATTTTTGCCATCGACAGTGTGCAGCACGTGGGCCAGGTCGTAGGGCTCGTCGTGGCCGCGTCGGTCATGCAGGCGCGCCGCGCCGCGCGCAAGGTCAAGCTCGCCATCGACCCGCTCCCGGCGATCCTCTGCGTGGCTGACGCCCTGGCAGCAAAGAGCTACGTGTTGCCGCCGGTCATCGTGCGCCGCGGAGACGCGGGTGCGGCCCTGCACAAGGCGCCACGACGGCTGAGCGGCACGCTGGAGGTTGGCGGGCAGGAGCATTTCTATCTGGAAGGCCAGGTGGCCTACGTCATTCCGCAGGAGCAGGACCAGTGGCTGGTCTACTCCAGCACCCAGCATCCGGGCGAAGTGCAGCACTGGGTGGCACACGCCCTGGGGCTGGAGAACCACGCCGTGCGGGTGGAGTGCCGGCGCATGGGCGGCGGCTTCGGCGGCAAGGAAACCCAGGCCGGGCATCTGGCCGTTTGGGCCGCGGTGGCGGCGCGCAAGTTGCGTTGCCCGGTCAAGCTGCGGCTGGATCGGGACGATGACTTCATGGTGACCGGCAAGCGCCATCCGTTCAGCTATGAATACACGGTCGGGTTCGACGACAGCGGCCTGCTGCAGGGCCTGCAGCTGATGCTGGCGGCCAACTGCGGGTTCAGCGCCGACCTGAGCGGGCCAGTGGCCGACCGCGCGGTGTTCCACAGCGACAACGCCTATTTCCTGGCGGACGTGGACATCACCTCCTACCGCTGCAAGCTCAACACGCAAAGCCATACCGCGTTTCGCGGCTTTGGCGGGCCGCAGGGCGTGATCCTGATCGAGACCATCCTGGGCGACGTGGCGCGTGTGCTCGGCCTCGACCCGCTCGACGTGCGCCGGCGCAACCTGTATGGCGTCGAGACGCGCAACGTGACGCACTACCAGATGAAGGTAGAAGACAACATCCTCGACCCGCTGCTCAGCCAGCTCGAAGCCAGCGCCAATTACCGGGAGCGGCGCGGGCGCATCGCCCAATGGAACGCTGACAGCCCGGTGATCAAGCGCGGCATTGCGCTCACGCCGGTGAAATTCGGCATCTCGTTCACCGCCACCCTGTTCAACCAGGCCGGTGCCCTGGTGCACGTGTACACCGACGGCAGCGTACAGGTGAACCACGGCGGAACGGAGATGGGACAGGGCCTCAACACCAAGGTGGCCCAGATCGTGGCGGACGAACTGGGAGTCCCCTTCGAGCGCGTGTTGTCCACTGCCAGCGACACCAGCAAGATACCCAATGCCTCCGCCACCGCCGCGTCCGCGGGCACTGACCTGAACGGTCGCGCGGCGCAGTTTGCCGCACGCAATGTGCGCGACAACCTCGCGCAGTTCGTGGCCGGCCTCGATACCTGTGGCGCGGGCGCCGTGCGCTTTGCCCGGGGCAAGGTGATCTCGCCCCAGCGGGAACGCAGCTTCGACGAGGTGGTGCACATGGCCTATGCC
>JANNDB010001084.1:0-5702 GCA_031387285.1 Betaproteobacteria bacterium
CGCCGCTGGCAAAGGCGCATTTCTGGATCTACAACCTGGCCCTGCCCATCCTGGCCGTGACGCTCGCCATGTTCGTGAGCGGCAACACCGCGATCGAGCCGGTGCTGGCGCTTGCGTCGGTGGCCGTCGCCATCGCCTTGCTGTGTTTTGCCATCGTGTTGTGGAAACACACGGCAAACTGAATCGGCCAAAATGCCAGTCACCCCGTCATTCCCAGGAAACACACCATGCGTATCTTTGCGGCGTCGATTGGCACGGAAACCAATACCTTTGCCCCCATCCCCACCTCGCTGGACAGCTTTCGCGATGCCTACTACTTTGCCCCTGGCGGGCATCCGGATGACTGCAAGCTGATCACGGCACCCCTGTGGGTTGCGCGCCGCCGCGCCAAGGCCGAGGGCTGGACCCTGATCGAGGGTTCATGCTCCTGGGCCGAGCCGGCGGGAACGGTGTCGCGCAGCGCGTTTGAAACCCTGCGCGACGAAATCCTCGGCCAGCTGCGCGCCGCCATGCCGGTGGACGCGGTGTTGTTCGGCATGCATGGCGCCATGGTTGCCGATGGGTATGACGACTGCGAAGGCGATGTGATCGAGCGGGCCCGCGCGATCGTCGGGCCCACGGTGCCGATCGGGGTGGAGCACGATCCGCATTGCCACATGACCGAGAAGCGGGTGAAGAACGCGACCCTCATCATCTGTTTCAAGGAGTTTCCCCACACCGACTTCGTCGCACGCGGCGAAGAGGTGGTGGAGCTCACGCTGCAGGCCGCGCGCGGCCAGATCAAACCGGTGATGTCCCTGTGCGACTGCCGCATGGTGGGCAGCTTCCCGACGACCATCCAGCCGATGCGCGCATTCGTCGACAAGCTGAGTACACTGGAGGGCAAGAACGGCGTGCTCTCGGTTTCGGCCGCGCATTGCTTTCCGTATGCCGACGTCCCCGAAATGGGTTCGCGCATCCTGGTGGTCACCGACAACCAGCGCGCGGCCGGCGACAAGCTGGCCAGGGAACTGGGCGAGGAATTCTTCGCCATGCGCGGCAAGACGCAACCGCCCTACCACACGCCTGACGAAGCGATTGACCTGGCGCTCGGCCAGCCCGGCCCGGTCGTGGTTGCCGACCCTTCCGACAACGCGGGCGGCGGTGCGCCCAGTGACTCCACGGTCATCCTGCGCCGGCTGATTGATCGTGGCGTGCAGGGTGCGGCGCTGGCACCACTGTGGGATCCGATGGCGGTGCGCATGTGTTTCATGGCGGGGGTCGGCGGCAAGCTGCGCCTGCGTTTTGGCGGCAAGACTGCTCCCACTTCCGGACAACCGGTGGATGCGCTGGTGACGGTCACCGCACTGGTGCACGACGCGACGCAGGCGTTTGCCGACGCGCGCATCGGCATGGGGGACAGCGCCGCCATAGAATTCAACGGCATCCATGTGGTGCTCATCACCAAGCGGGTGCAGGCCACCGGCGCCGACCTCTTCACCGGCATGGGTGTGACACTGGCCGACAAGCGCATCGTGGTGGTGAAGTCCACCAACCACTTCCACGCGGCCTTCGCCCCGCTGGCGCGCAAGGTGCTGTATTGCGACTCGGGGGGCCCGATTCCGCGTGACCACCGCGAGGTACCCTACACACGCGTGCAGCGGCCGATCTGGCCGCTGGACGACGCCGCCCGGCCGGTGTTGCTGAGCGTATGACGAGACCCGATTTATTGTTTCACCAGGAGAAACGCTTATGACCCCTTATGACCGACTGAAGGAAATGGGCCTGCAATTGCCCACCCCCGCCGTACCGGTGGCCAACTATGTGCCATTCGTTCTGGCCAACGGATTCCTGTACCTGTCGGGCCAGGGCCCGAAGGGCCCGGACGGCGTGACACCGACCGGCAAGGTGGGTGCCGAGGTGACCGTCGAGGAGGCCTACAAGCATGCACGCCAGACCGGCTTGAATTTGCTGGCCGTGGCGCACATGGCCTTGGGCGATCTGGGCCGCGTGCGCCGCGTCGTCAAGCTGCTCGGCATGGTGAATGCGGCGCCTACCTTTGGCGACCAGCCCAAGGTCATCAACGGCTGCTCGGACCTGCTCGTGAACGTGTTCGGCGATGCCGGAAAACACGCCCGCTCGGCCGTCGGCTTTGGCTCGCTGCCCGGCAACATGACGGTGGAGATCGAGGCCATCCTGCAGGTGGACGGTTAGCTTTTTTCCGCCCTTCCTGAATCGCTGAACCGGCGCATGGACGAAGGCACCGTTGCAGCCGTCGCGCATGCGGGCGCCTGGGACATCCGCCGCGAGTGGGGCTTGCGGCCCATCATCAACGCCTCCGGCACCATGACCGTTCTGGGAGCGTCCATCATGGTTCCGCAAGCGGTGGCAGCCATGGCCGCCATGGCGGGCGAGTTCGTCGAGATCGAGGCCCTGCACGACGCGGCCAGCCGCGTGGTCGCCGAAGCCACCGGCGCCGAGGCCGGATTCATCACCGCCAGCTGCGCTGCCGCCATCACGCTGAGCGTTGCCGCCTGCCTGACGGGCGAGCGCCTGCTGGCGATTGAACGGCTGCCCCATGCCGCTGGCTTGAAGAGCGAGGTGCTGGTGCAGCTGGGCCATATGGTGGGGTACGGCGCCTCGCTGCAGCAGACGATAGAGATGACCGGTGCACGGGTCGTGCCCGTGGGCACGGTCAGCATGGCACGCGACTATCAGCTGCAGGAGGGGATCACGGAGCAGACTGCCTGCGCGGTGTTTGTCGTCTCGCACATGACAGTGCAGTACGCGATGCTGGCCTTGGAAGAGGTTTGCCACATCTGCCACGCCAGAGGCGTGCCGGTGATCGTCGACGCCGCTTCAGAGTACGACCTGCGGGGATTCCTGCGCCGCGGCGCTGACCTCGTGGTCTACAGCGGCCACAAGTTCCTCGGCGGGCCCACCAGTGGCATCGTCGCCGGCCGGCGCGACCTGGTGCGTGCAGCCAGGCTGCAAAACCGCGGCATCGGGCGCGGCATGAAGGTCGGCAAGGAAAGTATTGCGGGTGTCATGGCCGCATTGCAGGCTTGGCAACAGCGTGACCATGCGGCAAATCGTGCGCGGGAGGAAGAGGCGCTGGCCCTGTGGCAGCAGGCGCTGCAAGTGCAGGCGCACCTGTGCACCACGCTCATGGATGACCCGACCGGCAACCCGCTGCGGCGCCTGCGCGTGTTTGTGGCGGCCGGCGCGGGCCACAGTGCCCGCGCGCTGGCCGACAGGCTTGCGGCTGGCGATCCGCCAGTTATGGTGCGGGACTACCAGACCGACCTGGGCTACTTCGACCTGGACCCGTGCAACCTGCATGCCGGCGAGGCGCAAATCGTGGCACGGCAGCTGAAGCATTGCCTGGCGGCGTGATTCTGGTCTGTGCCAATTGCCCCGGCAGGGCGAATGTGCTTAAATAATTTCGGACTTCAATAAACCTTGACCCCCGATCCCGTGCACATGCCGGGATTGACGGAGGGTCAAAACCAGGAGATGCATCCATGACCAGTTCACGTCGCAGAGTCTTGAGCGCCGGCGTTGCCGCGGCAACGCTTGCTGGAGCAGGAATCACCAACCTCGCGCGCGCCCAGCAGCGCCCGCCACGCCAGGCGCGCATGGTGCCGCATGGCGACCTCAACGTGCTCGATCCGATCTGGACCACGCAGAACATGGCGGCTTATCACGGCGCCATGATGTACGACACGCTGTTCGGCATCGACGGCAACTTCAATCCGCAGCCCCAGATGGTTGGCAAAACCGACATTTCGGCCGACCGCAAGACCTACACCTTCGAACTGCGACCCGGCCTGAAATGGCATGACGGCACGCCCGTCACTGCGCGCGACTGCGTCGCCTCCCTGCGCCGATGGCAGGTGAAGGACGGCGCCGGCACGCACCTGTTCGCGCGCGTCGCCGACACGCCGGTGGTGGACGAAAAGACTTTCCGCATCGTGCTAAAGGAGCCCTACGGCTTGCTGATCGAAGCCCTGGCCAAGACCAGCACACCGGTCTGCTTCATGATGAAGGCCGAGATTGCCGCCACCGATCCGAACACCCAGATCACGCGCCACATCGGCTCCGGCCCGTTCAAGTTCATCGAGGCCGAGTACCGTCCGGGCAGCCGGGTGGTGTATGAGCGCAATCCCGACTACGTACCACGCAGCGAACCCGCCACCGGCATAGCTGGCGGCAAACGCGTGCTGCTCGACCGCGTCATATGGGACATCATGCCGGACGCGCAGACTGCGGCTTCGGCACTGCAGGCCGGTGAGGTGGACTTCTTCGAAGTGCCACCCATCGAGTTGCTGCCAGCACTTTCTTCAGCGCCCGGCGTCAAGGTCGAGGTATTCAACAAGTTCGGCAACGTGGGTTATTGCAGGCTCAACCATCTGCACCCGCCGTTCAACAACCTGGCGGCGCGCAAGGCAGCCCAACTGGCCGTCAGCCAGGAAGACATCCAGCGTGCGGCGGTCGGCAATCCAGCGTATTACCAGACCTGCGGTTCGCACTTCACCTGCGGCTCCCCCATGGGTATGGAGGACGGCAGCGAAGCCCTGATGCTCAAGGCCCCGATGGCCCAGCGCCAGGCGCGCGCGCGCGAGTTGCTCAAGGAGTCAGGTTACGACGGCAAGCCGATCACGCTGCTGCACGCCACCAGCATCCACGTGATGAACCAGACCATGCTGGTGATTGCGCAAAACCTGCGCCAGGTCGGCTTCAATGTGCAGCTGGCCTCCACGGACTGGGGTGCGGTGGTGACGCGACGGTCCAACCAGAATCCGCCTGATCAAGGCGGCTGGAACGTATTCTTCACCTGGGGCGGCGGCAACGCAACGGCGAACCCGATTGCACTGTCGGCGCATGCGGCCAACGGCAAGGCAGCCTGGTTTGGCTGGCCGGAAAACGCGCAGACCGAAGCCATGCGCACCGAATGGTCGGCCGCGCCCACGCTAGAAGCGCGCCAGGCCGTCGTGCGAAGACTCAATCGGCACATGATCGACTACGTACACGACATCAAGACCGGCCAGTGGGTAGGGCCGGTGGCTTACCGGGGCGACCGCCTGCGCGGCCTGATCCAGGTGCCTGAGATCATTCCATGGTGGAGCGTGGAACGTTACGCTTGAGAGGACTGCATCGTCGCCATAACTGATGCTTTCCTACGTCATTCGCCGCTTGCTCGGCGTGATACCGGTGATGCTGATCGTCGGTATCTTCGTTTTTTCACTGCTGCATCTGGCGCCGGGTGACCCGGCGGCCATCATTGCGGGTGACACTGCCACTGCAGAAAACATCGCGCGAATCCGCACCAACCTCGGCCTGGACCGGCCGCTGCTTGAACAGTTCAGCACCTGGGGCCTGGCTACACTGCAGGGCGATCTTGGGGTGTCGATGTTTTCCCAGATTCCGGTCACGAAACTCATTGCGCAGCGTGCTGGCGCCACCTTTTCGCTGGCCGCCACGACCATGCTGGTAGCGGTGACCATTGCCGTCACCCTGGGCGTGCTGGCGGCGTGGAAGGCAGGATCGCTGCTGGACCGGGCCGTCATGGGGCTGGCGGTGACGGGGTTCTCCGTCCCGGTATTCGTGGTGGGTTACATCCTGGTCTACTTTGTGGCGCTGCAGTGGCGCTGGTTGCCGGTTCAGGGGTACAAGGAGTTGTCCGAAGGCTTTGGCCAATGGCTGCGCCACCTGGTCCTGCC
>JANNDB010001107.1:0-15796 GCA_031387285.1 Betaproteobacteria bacterium
ATCGCTCACAGGCTCAGTACCGCGGAAGGGCCGTGGTCTCCAAGATGCGCGAGATCATTTCGCGCCAGATGTATGACGTCGCCATCCAGGCCGCCATCGGTGCCACCATCATCGCGCGTGAGACAATCAAGGCCTTGCGCACGAACGTTCTGGCCAAGTGTTATGGCGGCGACATCACGCGTAAACGCAAGCTCCTTGAAAAGCAGAAGGCAGGCAAGAAACGCATGAAGCAGATTGGTTCGGTAGAGGTTCCCCAGGAGGCATTCCTGGCAATTTTGCAGGTGGACGATTGATGCAGGCGCTGACGACCCTGGTGCTGGCAGCCTTCGCAGCCTACGCAGGCGGCTGGTATTTCGGCAAGATCGAGGGCAACTTCGCGCTGCTGCTGTTTTGTGCCACCTTCGTGACCGGTCTCTATTGGCTGGCCGAACGCTTCTACTTTCTGCCGGCGCGCCATCGCGCTGTAGCCGAACTGGACGCGACAACGGCAAGGCGCCGCGAAGAGCTTTCCAGGCTGGGTGTCCAGCAGGTCGATGACAACGTGACGCAGGCCCGTAGCGCGCTGATGACCCAGCCGTGGTGGCTGGACTGGACGGCGGGCCTTTTCCCGGTGATCCTGGTCGTGTTCCTGTTGCGATCGTTCGCCTACGAGCCGTTCAAGATTCCTTCGGGGTCCATGGTGCCGACCTTGATGGTAGGGGACCTCATACTCGTCAACAAGTACCACTATGGATTGCGACTGCCGGTGCTCAACACCAGGCTCACGCAAGGCACGCCACCGCAACGCGGTGACGTCATGGTGTTCCGTTACCCGCCGCGTCCCAGCCTGGACTACATCAAGCGGGTGGTCGGGGTGCCCGGTGATGAAGTCGCCTACCTGAACAAGCGGTTGCGCATCAATGGACAGGACGTGCCGACTGCGGTCGTGCCGCAGTTCTTCGACGATGAACGCATGCGCTATACCAACCAGTTCGAGGAAAAGCTGGGCACGCTCACGCATCGCCTGTTGAACTTCGACGACAGCCCGGCCTACGTGGACCGCGCCAGCCAGTTCCCATTCCGCGAGAATTGCCGCTACAGTGTCGAAGGGGTTGTGTGCAAGGTTCCCGCGGGCCACTATTTCATGATGGGTGACAACCGCGACAACTCACTTGACTCGCGTTATTGGGGATTTGTCCCGGAGCAGAACATTGTTGGTCGCGCAGTATTCGTCTGGATGAATTTTGGCGACCTCAAACGAATCGGACCATTCAACTGATATCGCCTGAAGTGAAAAGGGGTAAGACCATGAGATCCAACATGAAGTCCCGCCAGCGTGGCATTTCCTTCATCGGCTTGCTGGTGGTGGGCGGTTTGCTCGCCGTGACCGGTGTGGTGGCCGCAGAGGTTTTTCCGACCGTCCTGGAGTTTGAAGCCGTCAAGAAGGCTGTCAACAAAGCCAGTCTTGGCAATTCGGTTCCCGAGATCCGCACCCTGTTCGACAAGGCGGCCAATATCGACAACATCAAGTCGATCACCGGCAAGGACCTCGAAATTACCAAGGAAGGTGACAAGGTGGTGGTCTCGTTTGCCTATGAGCGCGAGATTCACCTGGCCGGCCCCGGCTACCTGACACTCAAGTACAACGGACGTTCCAAGTAGCGTGGACGACGGACTCGCGGATCTGCAACGGCGCTTGCAGCACGTTTTCTCCGACCGCGATCTCCTGGTCCGTGCCTTGACGCACCGCAGCTTTGCGGCCGACCACAACGAGCGGCTGGAGTTTCTTGGCGACGCCGTGCTCGGCCTCGCCGTGTCCGATCTGCTTTACCGGCGCCTGGGCGGTATTGCAGAGGGCGATCTTTCCAAGATCCGGGCCAGCCTGGTGCGCCAGGAGACGCTGTACCAGCGCGCGCTTGAATTGCAGCTCGCGCCGTCGATCAGGGTCGGCGCCGGAGAGGTGCGCCCGGGCGCGCAGAAGCGCCCGTCGATCATGGCTGACGCGCTTGAAGCAGTGATAGGCGCGGTTTACCTCGATGGCGGCTATTCCAGCGCCCTTGCCCTCGTACAGCGGCTATTCGAGGCCTTGGAGATCAATCCTGCGATGGCGGTTGCCGCCAAAGACGCGAAGACTGAATTGCAGGAGTGGCTGCAGGGACGCAAGATGAAGTTGCCCGTCTACCGAGTCGTCGGAACCCTGGGCGCCGCGCACCAGCAGTCGTTTGACGTGGAATGCGAAGTCGCCGAGCTCAACCTATGCGAGCGCGGCATCGGCGATTCACGGCGTGCCGGCGAACAGGCGGCAGCAGCGGCGATGTTGCAGACGCTGCGCACCACGGGCGGACCATGAACGACTCCACGCGCCGGTGCGGGCTGATCGCCATCGTTGGCAAGCCCAACGTCGGCAAATCCACCTTGCTCAATGCCTTGGTCGGGCAGAAGATCAGCATCACCTCGCGCAAAGCCCAGACCACGCGCCATCGGATCACGGGAATCCGCAGCCTGGCCGAGACGCAGTTCGTTTTCGTCGATACGCCCGGCTTCCAGACCCGGCATGGCAATGCACTCAATCGCTCGCTCAACAAGTCCGTGCTGGGTGCGGTACGCGACGTCGATCTGATCCTGTTTGTCGTGGAGGCTGGCAGGTTCAACCAGGCCGACGCCAAGGTGCTGGAACTGCTTGGCGCCGACATTCCGGTGGTGCTGGTGGCGAACAAGCTCGACGCAGTGGGGCGGCGCGCGGACATCGCTCCGTGGCTGCAGGAGATGCAAGGTCGCCGATCCTTTGCCGAGTTTTTCCCGATGTCGGCGAAGAACAGCAAGGACGTGCAGCGCCTGTTTGCCGTGTGCGAGCCATTTTTGCCGCTGCAGCCGTGGTTCTACGAGGCAGACGAACTGACCGATCGCAGCGAAAAGTTTCTGGCGGCCGAGCTGGTGCGCGAGAAGCTGTTTCGCCTGACCGGCGATGAATTGCCCTATACCTCGACGGTGGTGATTGACAAGTTTGAAGAAGAGGCCCCAGGCAAGGGGCAAAAGCGGCTGCTCCGGATTGCCGCCACCATCATCGTGGAGCGCGATGGGCACAAGGCCATGGTGATCGGTGACAAGGGCGACCGGATCAAACGAATCGGCACCGAAACCCGGGTTGAGTTGGAGGCGCTGATGGACGCCAAGGTATTCATCGAGTTGTGGGTGAAGGTGCGCTCGGGCTGGGCTGATGACGAAGCGCGTGTGCGCAGTTTCGGTTACGACTGAGAGCCGTTTCGATGGTGACGAGCAAACGCATCACCGACGAGCCGGCTTACGTCCTGCACCGCCATGACTGGAGCGAGTCGAGTCTGATCATCGAGGTCTTCACGCGCAATCACGGACGGCTGGCCCTGATGGCCAAGGGCGCCAAGCGGCCAAGCTCCAGTCTGAGGCCCATCCTGCTGCCCATGCAACCCCTGCATGTTGCCTTTGGCGGCGACGCTGAAATTCGCACTTTGCGCAGTGCCGAGTGGATGGGCGGCCATGTCATGCCGGGCGGCGAAGCCTTGCTGTCGGGGTACTACCTCAACGAATTGGTGCTGACGCTGCTGGCGCGCGACGACCCGCATCCCGGGTTGTTCGACATCTACGCGGCGGCGGTCCATGTGATTGCCTCGGGGCATCACGAGGCTCTGCAAACCGCTTTGCGCGCATTCGAGCTGCTGCTGCTGCGTGAAATCGGCTTGTTGCCGATGCTCGATGCCCAGACCATGACACTTGCCGCGCTCGACCCGGCTGCCCGCTACTGCCTGGTGACCGAAGGCGGTTTGCGTCTGGCCGCTCCTGCCGAGCGCAACAGCCTGACGGGGAGCGATTGGCGGCGCTTGCAGGAGTCGCTGGGCGCTGGCGCCGGATTCACCGATACGCTGCGTGCATGCGCACCGCATGGCCAGACCCTCAAGGCGCCGTTGCGCGCGCTGCTTCACTACCATTGTGGCGTCGACGCGCTTCGGACCCGCAAGATGATGATGGATCTGCAATCCCTATGACAAGCCTTTGCCACCCGGGTGCCGTGTGATCGTTGGCATTGGTACTGATATCTGCGACATTCGGCGCATCCGCGCCAGCCTGGAGCGCCATGGCGAGCGTTTTGCCCTGAAGATCTTGTGTGATGGGGAGATGGAAGTGTGGCGGGCCCGGGGTGCGCGCTGGCCGGAGCGCGGCGTGCGTTACCTCGCCACACGTTTCAGCGCCAAGGAGGCGTTCAGCAAGGCGATTGGCCTGGGCATGCGCATGCCCATGACCTGGCGGCTGTGCCAGATCGACAAGCTGCCCGCCGACGATGCCAATGCGGGCAAGCCCTGCATCGTATTGCACGGCGAGCTCAAGCAGTGGTTCGAGGCGCGCCGTTGGCAATCCCATATCAGCGTCACGGATGAATCGGAGTACGCGGCCAGTTTCTGTGTGGTTGAAACGGCACCCTGAAGGAGACAACAAGATCATGGACAGTGTTTCCCCCGTCATCCTCGACGTCGCCGGGCTGCAATTGACTGTGGCAGACAAGGCGCGCTTGTCGCACGCACTGGTCGGTGGCGTCATCCTTTTTGCGCGGAACTGGCGCGATCGGACCCAGTTGCACGCGCTTTGCAGTGCCATCAAGGCCGTGCGCGCGGATCTGCTGATCATGGTTGACCATGAAGGCGGGCGCGTTCAGCGCTTCAGGACGGACGGTTTTACGCACCTGCCCCCGATGCGCCTGCTTGGCCAGCTCTGGATGGACAGCGTGCCTGGCCGTCCGGCGGCGAGTGCCCTGCACGCCAGCAGCGCCGCCACTGCCTGTGGCTACGTGCTGGGGGCCGAGTTGCGGGCCTGCGGCGTCGACATGAGCTTCACACCGGTGCTCGATCTCGACTATGGCGCCAGCAGCGTCATCGGCGACCGCGCGTTCGCGGCGGATGCGGCAGTTGTGACACTGCTGGCCAAGTCGCTGATACATGGCTTGCTGCTGGCTGGCATGTCCAGTTGCGGGAAGCACTTTCCAGGTCATGGGTTTGTCAAGGCCGATTCGCACTCCGACATTCCGCTGGACCGGCGCAGCCTCCGGCAAATCCTCGCTTCGGATGCCGCGCCATACGCCTGGCTCGCCGGGACGCTGGGCAGCGTGATGCCAGCACACGTCGTCTACCCGCGGGTGGACCCGCGGCCTGCCGGCTTTTCGCGGCGCTGGCTGGAAGACATACTGCGTGGCCAAATGGGCTTTCAGGGTGCCATCTTCAGTGACGACTTGAGCATGGCCGGTGCGCGGATGGTCGACGGGGAACAGGTCTCCTATACCCAGGCTGCAGTGACCGCGATGAACGCGGGTTGCGACATGGTCTTGCTGTGCAACCAGAGCACAGGCGACGGAGCCGAGGTGGACCAGCTACTCGAGGGCATGCAACGGGCGCTGGAGGGAGGCGACTGGAAGCAACGGTATGCGAGCGAAGAGCGGCGTCTGGCTCTGTTGCCCGCCGGTACCGCCCTCGAATGGGATGCGCTCATGGTGGACGCCCGCTACATGCAGGCGCTCGACCTGGTTCCCTGAGGCCGGTCGGCGCGACGGGGCTGCCCTCAGGACACGGCGCCTTCGCGTCGCAGGGCCGGGAACAGGATGACATCGCGGATGCTCGCGCTGTCGGTCAGCAACATCATCAGCCGGTCGATTCCCACGCCGCACCCACCGGCCGGCGGCATTCCGTACTCGAGCGCGCGAACAAAGTCGTGGTCGAAAAACATCGCTTCGTCATCACCACTGTCTTTCGCTGATACCTGCGCATGGAAGCGGGCGGCCTGGTCCTCGGCGTCATTGAGCTCGCTGAAGCCGTTGCCGAACTCGCGGCCGGTGATGTAGAGCTCGAAACGCTCCGTCACCTCCGGGTTGTCGTCGCTGGCACGCGCCAGGGGCGAAATTTCAACCGGGTGCTGGCAGATAAAGGTGGGTTGCCACAACTTGTCTTCCACCGTTTCTTCAAAATACAGGACCTGCAAGGAGGCCAGACTGCGTTGCGCCAGTTTGTCTTTTTCCTCGGACTTGCCGAGTTTGCGCAGCGCCGCCGTGAGCCACGCGCGATCATTCACGCCATCGCCGGCGTCGGTGTGCTTGACAATCGCCTGCACAATCGTCAGGCGCTCGAAGGCCGGCTCCAGATCGACCGGGCGCCCGGCGTAATCGAGCTGCAGCGTGCCCCTTGCCTTCTGCGCCGCATCACGCACGAGCTGTTCGGTGAAGACCATCACGTCCTGGTAATCCCAGTACGTCGCGTAAAACTCCATCATGGTGAATTCGGGGTTGTGGCGCACCGAGATACCTTCGTTGCGAAAATTCCGGTTGATCTCGAACACCCGGTCAAACCCGCCCACGATCAGGCGCTTGAGGTAGAGCTCGGGCGCGATGCGCAGGTACATCTGCTGGTCCAGCGCGTTGTGGTGGGTCACGAAGGGTTTTGCATTTGCACCACCCGGGATCGGATGCAGCATCGGCGTTTCCACTTCGAGGAAGCCATGCGCCACCATGAATTCGCGAATGCCGCTCACGGCGCGGCTGCGCGCCTTGAAGCGCTCACGCGCCGCATCGTCGGTCATCAGATCCACGTAGCGCTGGCGGTACTTGAGCTCCTGGTCGTGCACGCCATGGAACTTGTCGGGCATCGGACGCAGGCTCTTGGTGAGCAGGCGAAGCGCGGTCGCGTGGACGGAAAGTTCCCCGGTGCGGGTGCGAAACATGTGGCCTTCGACACCCACGATATCGCCCAGATCCCAATGCTTGAAACTGTCGTACACGGCACCGCCAATATCCTCGCCCTTGATGTACACCTGCATGCGTCCGCTGCCATCCTGCAGAGTGGCAAAACTCGCCTTGCCCATGACCCGCTTGAGCATCATGCGTCCGGCCAGCGAGACCGTGTGCCGTGCAGCGGCCAGATCATCACCCGAAGTCTCGCCATGGGCAGCAATCAGCGCAGCCGCATGGTGGCGGGGTTTGAAGTCGTTGGGAAACGCCACACCGGCACCCGCTGCCTGGCGCTCGCGAATCAGGCGCAGCTTGTCGCGCCGCTCGGCCATGAGCTGGTTTTCGTCAGGGGCAGGGGGGGCGTGTTCGGACATGGATTGTGGGGTTCTTCTGGCGCATGGGTCAGGGGCTGCAGCGCACTGGCGCTATTATCGCCAGAGCCAAACTCCTCCCGGACGCAACCGCATGCTGTTCCAGATAGTCTCGTTCCTGCTGCACATCGCGGTTGGCCTGGTGGCCGGTATGTGTCTGCTACGGGCCTATCTGCAATACCAGCGCATATCCATGGCGGCCCGTGCCGGCAATCCGCTGGGCCCTTTCATATTTGCCTTGACGGATTGGGTGGTTCTTCCGCTGCGACGGATCCTGCCGGCGCCCGGTCGCTGGGATCTTGCGAGCCTGGTCAGTGCCTATCTGCTGGAACTGGCCATGCTTGGGCTGTTGTGGCTGATCGCCGGCTCCTTTGGCTCACCGCTTCTGGTTCCATTGCACGCCTTGCTGGGGCTGGTGCGGCTGGTGCTCTCCGGCATGACCGGTTTGTTGATTGTGTATGCCGTGATGTCCTGGGTGCGATCGGACTCACCCATGGTGGGCTTGATCGACCGGGTGGTAGCGCCGTGGTTGCGACCGTTGCGGCGCCTGCTGCCCCTGGTCGGCGGCGTTGATCTGTCGCCGCTGGTGCTTCTGGTACTGCTGCAGGTAATGGGTATGGTGCAGGACAGCGTACTGCGCATGCCTTATTGACAGCGTGCTGCGCGCGCCCTGGTTGCCCCGCCGGTAGGAGGCGCGGCGCTTGAGACCGCGCTCAAACGACTGCGTCTGCCGGCTGGCGCAGCAACATGGCCAGCGTACTGGCGACCACCTTGCGCAATTCGCGGCGGTCACAGACAAAATCGATCGCGCCTTTTTGCTGGAGGAATTCGGCGCGCTGAAAACCCTCCGGCAGCGTTACCCGCAATGTCGACTCGATGACCCGCGGGCCGGCAAAACATATCAGGGCCTTGGGTTCGGCGATCACGACGTCGCCCATGAAAGCGAAACTCGCGCTGACCCCGCCGGTGGTTGGGTCGGTGAGGATGCTGACAAACGGCAGCCCCTTCTTCGCCAGCCGCGTCAAGGCGGCGTTGGTCTTGGCCATCTGCATGAGGCTCAACAGGCCCTCCTGCATACGCGCACCACCGGTGGCCGTGAAGCAAATGAACGGTACCTTCTGTTCAATGGCGGTCTCTACGCCACGCACAAAGCGTTCACCCACGACCGAGCCCATGCTGCCGCCCATGAAATCGAACTCGAAACACGCCACGACAACACCCATGGTGTGCAAGGCGCCGCCCATCACGATCAGCGAATCAGTCTCGCCGGTGTTGTCCATTGCCTCCTTCAGGCGCTCCGGGTACTTGCGGCTGTCCTTGAACTTGAGCACGTCCACAGGCAGCACCTCCTGCCCGATCTCAAAACGGCCTTCGTTGTCCAGGAATGCGTCGAGCCTGGCCCGCGCCCCGATGCGGTGGTGGTGGCCGCAGGTCGGACAGACGTTCTGGTTTTTTTCCAGATCGGACTTGTAGAGCACCGCCTCGCAACTCGGGCACTTGATCCACAAGCCCTCCGGCACCGAGCGCCGGTCGGCCGGATCGGTGTGTTGAATCTTTGGAGGCAACAGTTTTTCAAGCCAGCTCATGTTTTGCTCCTGTCATGCGTGGGCGGCTGCGAGGGACTGCTGGTCCAGCGCCGTACGGATTTCCAACAGAAAGTCCCGCGCCGCCGCCGCCACCTGGCCCTGTGGCAAGTCGTCTATCAACTGGATTATGCGGCTTCCGATGACGATGGCATCGGCCACCCTGGCGATGGCACAGGCCGACTGCGCGTCACGAATGCCGAAGCCCACGCCCACCGGAATATGCACATGCTGGCGGATGCGCGGGAGCATATGCGCGACCGCCGCCGTGTCGAGTGTCCCGGCGCCCGTGACGCCCTTAAGCGATACGTAATAGACATAGCCCGACGCGACCTGCGCAACCTGCTGCATACGCTGTTCGGTACTGGTGGGGGCGAGCAGGAAAATCAGATCCATGGAGCGCGCGCGCAGCTGGCTGGCCAGCATGACGCATTCCTCGGGCGGGTAGTCCACGACCAGCAGGCCGTCAACCCCTGCATCCGAAGCCTGCTCCACAAAGGCGCTGGCGCCTGGTGCGGCCGGGTGGCGCTGGTCGAAGCGTTCGATCGGGTTGGCATACCCCATTAGAACGACCGGCGTCTTCTGGTCGCTCTGGCGAAAAGCGCGCACCATGGCCAGCACTTGCGTCAATCCGATTCCTGCGGCCAGCGCCTTGTCACCCGCCTTTTGTATCACCGGGCCGTCGGCGCTGGGATCGGAGAACGGGACGCCCAGTTCGATGATGTCGGCGCCACCGGTCACCATGGCATGCATCAGTTCGGGGGTGACATCGGGATAAGGAAACCCGGCCGTGACGTAGGGGATGAGGGCTGTGCGCCCGCTCGCCTTCAGGCCGGCAAGGGTGCTTTCAATGCGGCTCATGGCGACTCTGTGCCCTGCGCAGCGCCCATGGTGCCGGGATCGGGTCTGCCGTTCATGCCGCGCTCCTTGCAGGCATGGCGACCACGCTGCCTTTGGCTACTTCTCCGCGGCAACTGGGCCGGCAATAGAAGTCTGCGCCGGAAAGGTCGGCTACGGTGCCGATGTCCTTGTCGCCGCGTCCGGACAGGTTTACCAGGATGGACTGGTCCTTGCGCATGCCCGCCGCCATCTGCATGGCGCAGGCCACGGCGTGGCTCGACTCCAGCGCCGGAATGATGCCTTCGGTGCGGCACAGGTAGTGGAACGCCTGCAGCGCTTGCGCATCCGTGGCGCCGACATATTCGGCTCGCCCGCTGTCCTTCAGTAGCGCATGTTCCGGCCCTACGCCCGGATAGTCGAGGCCGGCACTGATGCTATGGGTCTCGGTAACCTGGCCGTTGTCGTCCTGCAGCACATAGGTGCGGTTGCCGTGCAAAACGCCGGGACTGCCGCGTTGCAACGACGCCGAGTGTTTGCCGCTGTCGAGCCCTTCGCCGGCGGCTTCCACGCCGATCAGGCGGGTGCCCGCGTGGTTGATGTAGGGGTAGAAGATGCCCATGGCATTGCTGCCTCCGCCTACACAGGCCATCACCACATCGGGCTGGCTGGCATGGCAGCCCTGGGCGGCAAGCATCTGCGGCATCTGTTGCAGGCACTCCTCACCAATCACACTCTGGAAGTCGCGCACCATCATTGGATAAGGATGGGGCCCGGCCACCGTGCCAATGATGTAGAAAGTGTTGTCCACGTTGGCCACCCAGTCGCGCATGGCCTCATTGAGTGCGTCTTTCAGCGTGCGGCTGCCGCTGGTGACAGGCACCACGGTCGCACCCAGCAACTTCATCCGGTAGACGTTCGGGCTTTGCCGTTTGATGTCTTCACTGCCCATGTACACCACACACTCCAGACCATACCGCGCGCAGATCGTGGCAGTGGCGACACCATGCTGCCCGGCGCCGGTTTCGGCGATGACGCGCGGCTTGCCCATGCGCCGCGCCAGCATGGCCTGGCCTATGGTGTTGTTGACCTTGTGTGCGCCCGTGTGATTGAGGTCTTCGCGCTTGAGGTAAATCTGGGCGCCGCCTTGTTCCCGGCTCATGCGCGCGGCGTGGTAGATGGGCGAGGGGCGCCCGACAAAATGGGCCAGTTCGTACTTGAACTCGGCAATGAATTCCGGGTCGTGCTGGTAGCGGGCGTAGGCCTGCTGCAACTCGGCGATGGCGTGGGTCAGGGTTTCACTGACGAAAGATCCACCGTACTTCCCGAAATGGCCTGTCGGGTCAGGTTGCTGATAGGGTTTCATGAAAAGTCTTTGCAAGTTGGATGTCGGCCGCGCGGACGGCGGCGACAAATTGATTGATCTTGCCGGAGTCCTTGATGCCCTTGGACATCTCGACCCCGGAACTGACATCAACAGCCAGCGTTGTACAACGTGGCCGCAACTGCAAGATGCCATCGGTCACGTTTGCAGGCGTGAGTCCACCACTTAAGACGAGGTGACAGCTGACGCTTGGAGGAAGCAGTGACCAATTGAATGTTTGCCCGCCGCCGCCGTACCCATCGACATGGGCATCGAGCAGTATGGCCTGGGCTGCGTGGTAATCGTGCGCATATTTTACGAGATCAAAACCGGCGGCCGCAGCGCCAAGCGGAATACGGGCCGCCCGGATGAACGGCCGCCCGCTGCCCGCCAGGGATTGCACACAGCGCTGCGGCGATTCATCGCCATGAAACTGCACGACAGCATGTGGAATGGCGGCACAACAGGCTTGCACTGTTTCAATGGACTCGTTGACAAACACCAGTACGGGGGTGACGAATGGCGGCAATCGGCTTGCCAGTTCCTTCGCGCGCTGCGGGCTGACGTAACGTGGACTCGGCGCGTACAGATTGAGTCCTATGGCGTCGGCTCCCGCCGCGACAGCTGCGTCAATGTCTGATTCGCGGGTCAGGCCGCAGATTTTGATGCGGGTGCGGGGGAAGGCGACGGGTGGCAGGTTCATGGCAGGCCATCATACCCATCGGCGACGTCTGGCAGACCCCATTGCGGGCCATACCGCGGACCCACGAAGTACAGGCCGTCGGGCGAAAAAGTAGGGGCGGCCATTTTGCGCGAACGCGCTGCAAGCACCTCCGCCATCCAGCCTGGCGGATGTTTGCCCTGCCCGATCGCGAGCAGGCAACCCATCATATTGCGAACCATGTGGTGCAAAAAGGCGGTGGCCTCGAACTCGAACCGCCAGCACGTGCGATGCTGGCTGATACGCAGAGCAACCAGGTTTTTCACCGGGGTCAACGCCTGGCAGGCCGCTGCGCGAAACGACGAAAAGTCGTGCTCACCGACGAGAAGATTTGCCGCGTCCTGCATGGGCGCGAGTGCCAGCGGATGGATGACCCAGCCGACCCGTCCGGCATCGATGCTGGGACGGACGGTGGACTGTCGCAAGACGTAGGTGTATCGCCGCGTGAGCGCGCTTGCACGGCAATGAAAACTTGCGGGCAGCACACGCGCCCATTGCACGGCGATGTCCTGCGGCAGGTGCGCATTGCATCCACGTACCCAGGCGCTGTCGCGCCGGACGGCGCTGGTGTCGAAGTGCGCCACCTGCATCAAGGCATGTACGCCGGCGTCCGTACGCCCGGCGCATAGCGTGGAAACACGATGCGCTGCCACCGCGCCCAGGGCGGCTTCCAGATTGTCTTGGATCGTCCGGCCCGAAGTCTGGCTTTGCCAGCCCTGGTAACGGCCGCCGTGGTAACTGACGCCCAACGCCACCCTGACGCGCGTGGGCGCTTGCGACATGGCGCGCCGCCCGGGCGACGTATCAGCCGAGGCTGCTCAAGGCGCGCTCGGCCTTGGCCTTGAGCTCGCCGGTCGCTTCGGCAATCACCTCTTCGATCAAGGCGCGTGCACCATCATCGTCCCCAATGGAGACGAACTCCTCTGCCAGCGCCAATTTGGTTGCCAGCGGGTCCTCCGGTTCGCTACTTCCTGCCGGTCCAGCGGCGGCCGCGGGGGCGTCAAGTTCAAGCGACAAGGTGCCCAGGTCAAACTCGAGCATGCCGGAATCCGATGCCTCCGGTTGGTTAAGCGGCCCCTGGCTCGCGGTCAGGGTGTTGGGAACGGTAGCGCCGAAACTGACATCGGGCAGGGGTGCATCGACTGGGGCGAAACCAGAACCCGCAGCGGCTGGCATGACTTGCAGTGGCACGGGATTGGTGGAACCAAAGCTCACTTCGGCCTGCTGGCGGAATTCATCCGCCTCTGCGGGCGACATCGATACAGTCTTCTCGGAATCCGACGCATCCAGATCAGGCAATGACAGTTCCACGGGCGCCGGTGACGTCGACACGCCGGCAGGCTTGTCCAGTGCTTCGGTGCTAAGGCCGAAATCCATGTCCAGCGGGGCGGGGCGCGAGGGTCCGGCCGTCATGGCAATGGTCGGCTCGATACGCGGTATGGGCTCCAGCCTGGTCGGCTGCGCCTCGATGATCGTGCTCGGCGACGATACGTCATCGAGCGAGAAATCGAGGTCAAGGTCCAGGTCCATCGATGCAGAAGGTGGGCTTGGCTCTGCAGTGCGGTCAATCTTCTGGGTCGCGGCACCGGCCATCGCCACGGTGGCCACGGCGGCTGCAACAGCGGCCACCTGGACCGGCTGCGTTGACAGTGACGGCTGCCCACCCGGCTGGTACAACGGATTCGCGGGGTCGATGGACAAACCTTGTTCACAAATTCGCGCCCACTCGGGGCTCTGCGGACCGGCCAGCTTGAAAGCCTCACCGGCCATGCCTTCAAAGGATTTCGCATCACGCCGCTTGGCATAGATGTCCAGCAGCTTCTGGTGTTCGGCAATGCGGCCGGCATGCGTACGCAGGGCTTCCTTGAGGATTTCCTCGGCCTGCAAGTCGCGGCCATACGCAAGGTAGACGTCAGCCTCAGCGACAGGATCCACATCGTCGGCGGCGTCCAACTGACTTGGTGAATAGACCATCGACGAACCCGTCGCGGCACCGTCGTTGGTGTCGACCTTCTGGCCGCCGCTTGAACCGAAGAATGAGTCCGGTTGAAGCCTGCTCTCCAGGAATGCGCTATCCACGTCGGCTGTCTTCTTGCGTTGACGTGACCGGTAGATACCCAGCCCGGCGAGCAATGCAACCAGAGCGCCTCCGGCGGCGAGTACTACCGGGTTGCCGATCAGGCCGTCAATGAAGCCCGGCTCGCTGGCTGTTTTGGTACTCACGGCCGGCTTGGCCGGCACCACCACAGGCGCGGGCGGCGCAACCGTGACGGGAGCTGCAACAGGCGCGGCAGCCGACGGGGCCACGGCGGGTGCGGCTGCTGCAGCCGGGGCAGACGGAGCAGCCACCGGTGGCGCGGCGGCAACGGTTACAGGCGCCGGGACAGCGACCGGTGCCGCGGGTGCGGCTGGCGGGGGAGTCGCTGCAGAAGGCGTGACGGATGCGGCGCCAATATTGCCGAGCTCCTTGATGTTCTTGGACAACTCTGCTGTGCGCTTGGCAGCGTCGGCCGCGGCCTTTTCCCGCGCGATCTTCTCCTCGGCGGCCTTGGACTGCGCCGTGCCTTTGGATAAGGTCAATTTGTCTGGAGTGCTCGCAGCGGGCTTCTTGTCTTCAACCTTGGCCTGAACAGCGCCGGCGGCCTTGCGATCGGCAGCGGCAACTGGCACAGCCGGTGCGTTTGAGGCGAGCTTGCTGCGGAAATCGTTGAAGTCGCGGCTTTGGGCGATTACGGTACTTGATGCCTCGGCAGGCGCCATCGCGCGGGCCTGCTCCTCGCTTGGAATATTCAGTACTGAGCCCGCCTTCAGGCGATTCAGATTGTCATTGGCAAAGGCATCCGGATTGGCGCGCAGCAAGGCCACCAGCATCTGATCCAGCGATACCTGGGCAGGCTTGTTGGCCGCAGCAATACGGCTTGCCGTGTCGCCAGCACGCACCGTGATTTGTTTGCTGCCATCACCGGCAGGCTTGCCTGGAGCCTTGGCGGGAGTCTCAGCTGGCGCACGGCGCGCGGGAGCCGCAGGCCGCGCAACGGCTGCTGGGGCTGGCGCAGGCGCAGCGGCTACAGGGGCTGCGACCTGAGGCGCTGTCACGGCTACCGCCGGCTGCGCCGCACGAAGGCTCGGCGGATCCAGCAGCATGGTGTAGTCACGCACGACGCGGCCGGTTGCCCAACTGGCTTCCAGGACGAGGTCTACAAAGGGCTCGCTGACGGCCCGGTCGCTGGTCAGCCGGAAGTAGGCCCGCCCGTCGGCACGCCGTTGCAAACTGATTTGCGCTGAGCCCAACGCGGCGTTGTATTCGAGGCCAGCAGCCTTGAAAGCCTCGGGGGAAGCAATGGTCGCCCGCAGTGAAGCCGCTTCGTCGGCGTTGAGCTCGGGGACGTCAATTTCTGCGCGCAACGGTTCGCCGAGAGCCGATTGAACCGTAACGCGGCCCAAGGCCAGCGCAAACGCGCCGGATGCCGACAGGGCGAACAGTGCTCCGACTAGCGATGCAACCGCGGTCTTGCGCCAGCGTTGTGACTTTGAGATCAATTTAATAGCCTCCGATGATCGGGCGCCCGCAACGTGTTGCGGGTTCAAGCGCCGCGACACTCTAACCTTGAAAAGGACCATAACATCAATGTGTTAGCCTGACAAGCTGAGAAAGCGCTTAAGTCTCGTCCAGCTGTCATAGGCGCTCCGGCCGGCAACGAGGATGTTGTCAAACGACAACGGGTATCTGGCAGAGTACCTGTATCCCGGACCCGGGAAAGGCGGCGCTCAGTGCGTTAGCAGAATTCTGAGCATCCTTCGTAATGGCTCGGCGGCGCCCCACAACAACTGGTCGCCAATCGTGAAGGCGCCGAGATACTCCGGCCCCATGGCGAGCTTGCGCAGGCGCCCGACCGGTATTCCAAGGGTGCCGGTAACCGCCACGGGTGTCAGTCCGCCCAATGTCGATTCCCTGTCATTGGGAATGACGCGGACCCATGCGTTGTCCGCCGCGATCATCGCCTCTATATCCGCAAGTGGAACATCCTTCTTGAGCTTGAATGTCAGCGCCTGGCTGTGGCACCGCATGGCACCGACCCTGACGCAGAACCCGTCGACAGGGACCGCCGGAGTACCGAAAGCCGGCCCCTGGCCCAGAATCTTGTTGGTTTCAGCGCCCGCCTTCCATTCTTCGCGACTGACGCCGTTTCCGAGGTCCTTGTC
>JANNDB010001031.1:0-1689 GCA_031387285.1 Betaproteobacteria bacterium
GAGCGTACCGATGAGCTCATCGTCGACGGTGTCAGCCGCACTGTGCCCGTCGTGGGCATCATGGAGTTCGCCGGCCCGCTGATCTCGGTGTGGCGCGAATATTACGACCGCAACCAGTTGCTGCGGGCTCGCGGCGAGAACGTGGCCTGACGCGCCGCAGGAACCCCGCATGGCCACCAATCCAGCCAAACCGGCGAATGCGCCGCTCAAGAAGATCATCACTTTCTACTGCCGCTTCACGCCCAGCTACAGCGCGATCGGGTACTACGCACGGCGCCTCCTGTGGCGGAGTTTCAAGAAGGACTTCACCGGGCAGACCTGGCTGGTGATCGGCGGCTCGGAAGGCATAGGCGGAGCGGCAGCCCGATCGGCGGTCGCCGGCGGCGCGACCGTGATCGCGGTGGGGCGCGACGCTGCAAAACTCGCCGCCTTCGAGGCGTTGCTGTCGGGCCCCGGCACCTTGGTGAAGGAGGTGGCCGACTTCTCGCTGCAGTCGGACATCCGCGCCTTTATCGCCCGCCTGGCGCAGCGCGCCGTGCGCATTGACGTGCTCATCAACAACGTGGGCATCCAGAAACGCGACCAGATCATCACCCCGGAAGGCCTGGAAACCTCGTTCGCCACCAACATCCTTGGCCACTACCTGCTCACCACCGGGATGATCGCCCACGGATTGCTCAGCGACACCGCGAGCGTGATCGAAGTGTCCTCGGGCGGCATGTACAACCATGCAATGGTGGTGAAGGACCTCAACATCACCGGCACGGGCTACCTGGGCGTACGCGCCTATGGCCTGTCCAAGCGGGCCCAGGTGATGCTGACCACATACTGGCGCCAGCAATACGCCCAAACCGGCATGCGGTTCTATGTCATGCATCCGGGATGGGTGGACACCGCGGCGGTCGGCCGGTCCATGCCGCGCTTTCGCGCCACCCTCCAGTCCGTGCTGCGCCAACACTACCAGGGTGCTGACACCATCGTCTGGCTCGCCGCCACGCGCCCGGCGCAGCAGGCGGACGAAGCGATCTGGTTCGACCGCAAGGAGCGTCCGGTGCACATCTACGCGCACACCCCCCTCTCGAAAGCCACCGGAGCGGACCTCGTCGCGACACTGAAGTCAGCCTTGCTGCCCGACACAAGCACGCCAGCGGCGTGAGCCCGCTCCCCTCGGATCAGCCGGGCCGCAATCCCACTCGCGCAGTCACACGCCGGCCCGACATTCCGAAAGTGATGTAGCGAGACTCGCGACAGAATGGTCCGGATCTTGACTGGACACTGCGAGTTGATCGAGGACCACGGCCGCGGCCTCGTCGAACGACACGCCAACCTTGTGGAGGCTGGTTTCAGGGCGTCATCTTCGACGAAGGCACTGTGGGTCACGCGGCTGCAGGCCAAACAGAGCTAGAAGACAGTGTTTGAGTTTGCGCTCTGAGCCGGTACCACTTGCAGGACATCCCAGTGTTCGACGATCTTTCCTGCCGCGTCAAAGCGGAAGATGTCGATGCCTGCCCAGTCCTTGTTCGCGTCACTGGGCCACTGCTGATGACAATGGAGAACAACCAGATTTCCCTCAGCGATCGAGCGTTTGAAAGAGACGCGCTTACCCGGATAGTCTTTGGCCATGCGCTCAAAGTATTCGATGAAGGCTTGCTTCCCATCCGCCACGTGTGGGTTGTGCTGGGTGTAGCT
>JANNDB010000039.1:0-6257 GCA_031387285.1 Betaproteobacteria bacterium
GACACCCATGCCACCATCACCCGTGGCGAACGCATCATCGAGCTGTACCAGGCCGAAGGCATCCACATCGATCGCGTGCTGATCAAGGTCGCCGCGACGTGGGAAGGCATCAAGGCGGCTGAAAAGCTTGAGCAGCGCGGCATTCACACCAACCTGACGCTGCTGTTTGCGTTTTGTCAGGCGGTGGCCTGCGGCCAGGCCAGGGTGCAGCTGATCTAGCCGTTCGTCGGGCGCATCTACGACTGGTACAAGAAGTCCGCCGGCGCGGCCTGGGACGAGGCGGCCAATGCCGGCGCGAATGACCCGGGCGTGAAGTCGGTTCGGCAGATCTACAACCACTACAAGAAATTCGGTATCAAGACCGAGATCATGGGCGCGAGTTTTCGCAATGTGGGGCAGATCCAGGCGCTTGCAGGCTGCGATCTGCTCACCATCAGCCCGGAGTTGCTGTCTGCCCTGGCGGAGTCGGAACAGGCGCTACCACGGCAGCTGGAGCCGGCCGCCGCGCAGGCGCTGGATCTGGATGCGGTGAACTTCGACGAAGCCGCCTTCCGTTATGCGCTCAACGAAGACGCGATGGCCAGCGACAAACTGGCCGAAGGCATTCGCGCCTTCAGCGCCGACGCGCGCAAACTCGACACCTTGCTGCAGGCCGGCTAGGTCCATGGAAATAGCGCCTTCGGCTCGCACCCGCTGCGACCACAGCACGGCCTGGAGCGTCCTGCGCACCTTGCGTGCCACGCAGCCCGCGGCGTTTGACCTGCGCGGCGCGTTCAGGCAGCAGCCGGGCCGCTTCGAGGCCTTCAGCCAGGAGGCGCCGTATGTCTTTGCTGATCTGTCCAAGAACTGGATCGACGGGGCCATCGAACAACAGCTGCTGGCGCTGGCGCGCGAGTGCGGGCTGGAGCAGCATCGCGATGCCATGTTCCGTGGCGAAGCCATCAACAGCACCGAGCAGCGCGCGGTCAAACACTGGTTGCTGCGCAGCCCGGCGGGGGGTCCCGACGCGCACGACCCGGATCTGGCCGCCGTGCATACGGTGCTGGAAGCCATGCTGCAGTTCGCCGAAGGCGTGCGCGCGGACAGCCGCATCAACGATGTCGTGAACATAGGCATTGGCGGCTCCGACCTCGGGCCGCAGATGGCCGTACTCGCGCTGGACAGTTTTGCCGAAAGCGGCAAGCGCGTGCACTTCGTCTCCAACGTGGATGGCCACGAACTCGCCGCCACGCTGCGTGGCCTGGATCCGCGCCACACGCTGTTTCTGGTGGCGTCCAAGACATTCACGACCACCGAGACGATGACCAATGCGCGGTCCGCGCGCAAGTGGTTTCTGGAAGGCGGCGGGACCGATATCGCGCGGCATTTTTGCGCGCTGACCAGCAACGTGCCGGCCGCTGCAGCATTCGGTATCGACACCACGTTCGGCTTCTGGGACTGGGTCGGCGGGCGTTATTCCCTGTGGTCGGCGATCGGCCTGCCGATCGCGATTGCCATCGGGGCGGAAGGGTTTCGTGCCTTCCTTGCGGGCGCCCATGCCATGGACACGCACTTTCGCAACGCGCCGCTGGAGCGTAACCTGCCCGTGCGCCTGGCCCTGCTCGACGTTTGGTATCGCAATTTCTGCGGTTTCACCAGCCGTAGCATCGCGCCCTATCACAGTGCCTTGCGGCGCTGGCCAGCCTACCTGCAGCAGCTTGAAATGGAGAGCAACGGCAAACGTGTGGATCTGCAGGGCAAGGCCCTGGCAGTGGCAAGCTCGCCCGTGTTGTGGGGCGAGCCTGGCACCAATGGCCAGCACGCCTATTTCCAGATGCTGCACCAGGGAAGCGACGTGGTGCCGGTGGAGTTCGTGGCGGTGCGCGAGGCGCGCCATGGCCTGGCAGGCCACCACAGCAGCCTGCTGGCCAATGCGCTGGCACAGGCCCAGGCGCTGATGCTCGGGAGCGCGGACGCGGGCGGCCATCGCGACTTTCCGGGCAATCGCCCGAGTACCTTCCTGGTGCTGGATGCGTTGACGCCGGCCAGCCTGGGCGCCTTGATCGCGCTGCAGGAGCACCGTGTCTTCACCAGCGGCAGCCTGTGGGGCATCAATAGTTTTGACCAGTGGGGCGTGGAGCTGGGCAAGATGCTGGCACGGGATATCGAGCCGCGCCTTGCAAGCGCAGACACGGCTGGCCTGGACCCGTCCACCGCCGGCCTTTTGCGGCGCCTGCGGGGCGGCGCGGACTAACCGCCAGGCCGCGATGCCGGATCTGGACATCACCCAGGCGCGCGCGCTGCACCTGGCGGCACAGGGCATGCTGCAGCCACGCGCGGCCCCAGCCACCCGCGTCGCACTGCGCCAGTGCATCGCGCGCATGGGCCTGTTGCAGATCGACACCATCCATGTGGTGGCGCGCAGCCCGTATCTGGTGCTGTTTTCGCGCCTGGGGCACTACCCGCCCGACTGGCTCGACAGCGCCCTGGCGCGCGCCCAGCTTTTCGAGACCTGGGCCCACGAAGCGTGTTTTGCGCCAGTGCAGGATCTCGCCCTGCACCGCAGCTACAACGGCAGCGCCCGGCGGCACTGGGGCCTGAGCAGCGCCGAGAAGAGCCATGCCGGGCAACGCGCCAACCTGGATCGCCTGCTGGCCCACATCGAGGCGCGCGGCCCCGTTCGGTCGGCCGATTTCGAGCGCAGCGATGACCGCCCGGGCGGCGGCTGGTGGGGCTGGAAGGACGAAAAGCGGTGGCTGGAAGCCTTGTTCGCCCGCGGCGAGCTGATGGTGGCACGGCGTGACCGGTTCCAGCGCGTCTACGACCTGGCGCACCGTGTCTGCCCACAAATCGAAGGCATGGCCTTGCCCGATCAGGTGTCAGTGGAGCAGGCCTTCACCGAACGTGCCGTCGCCGCGCTCGGCATCACGCAGGCGCGCTGGGTGCATGACTACTACCGCACCAAGCCGCGCCTGAAGGACGCCGACCTCGACGCACTGGTCGATGCCGGCAGGCTGGAGCGGGTGCAGGTCGAGGGCTGGGCCGCGCCTGCCTACGTGCATCGCGCGAACCGGCGCCTGCTGCGGCAGGCCCGACAAGGCACGCTGGTGGCGAGCCACAGCACCCTGCTCTCCCCGTTCGACCCGGTGGTCTGGGATCGCGAACGGGCCTCGGCCATGTTTGATTTCGACTACCGCATCGAGTGCTACACGCCGCAACACAAGCGGGTACACGGCTATTTCGTCCTGCCGGTGTTGCACCAGGGCCGCCTCGTCGCCCGGCTGGACGCCAAGGCGCACCGCAGCGAAGGAGTATTCGAAGTCAAGGCGCTCTACCTGGAGCGCGAGGTGCAGCCCGATGCCGATCTGATCCAGGGCCTCGCGCAAGCCCTGGCACGCTGCGCGCGCTGGCATGCAACGCCAGACATACGCCTGGTCTGGACTTCACCCCATCGCCTGGCCGCGGCTTTGCGCCGGGCGCTGCGTGCCATTGACTGAATGACCACCACCATGCCCACCAATATTGTTTTTGACTTCGGTGCCGTCCTGGTCTCCTGGCGGCCGGAGCTTCTGCTGCAGGAGCAGTTCCCGGACCATGCGCCAGATATGGTGCGTGCGCGCGACCTGGCGGCTGCATTTTTTCACCATGCCGATTGGCACGCGTTTGATCGCGGCACCCTGGAGCAAAGCGATGTGGTCACGCGCACGGCGCAACGCCTGCGCTTGCCGCAACCCGCGGTGCAGGCGCTGGTGGAGGGCATTGCGCCGCGCCTTACGCCGATCGCCGGCACGATCGAACTGCTGGAGGGTCTGTACCAGCGCAAGCGCACGCAGGGCGATATCCGCCTGTATTTCCTCTCCAACATGCCGCAACCGTACGCACGGTACCTGGAGCGCGCACACGGATTCATGCAGCAGTTTGACGGTGGCGTGTTCTCCGGTGATGCCGGGCTGATAAAGCCGCAGGGCGAGATCTACGCGTTGCTGGAGCAGCGCTACGGGCTGCAGCCGCAGCACACTGTCTTCATCGACGACCTGCTGGCCAACGTGGTGGCAGCACGTGCACGCGGCTGGCGCGGAATTCACTTCGAGTCGCCGGCGCAACTGCAAAGCGACTTGGTGAGCGAACTGGTTTGATCGACCGACACTGCCCCATCGATCCGCCGGGTCGGCATGTCCTGGCGCGCGCCAGGACCACAGGGCGCCCGTGCCACGAGCGCGACAGCGGCCTGTCATCCGCAAGGCGGATGCCGCGTTCTTGATGAGGCCATGGGTTTGGTGCTACTGTTGTCCTTGAGTACGGAGCTACGGCGCAGTAGCAACACGGCCACTGCCTCGCCCCTGACCCCGGAGACAAAATGGAAAATACCGAACTCTCATTCACGGTTCGCATGGCAATCACGCTGGAGGATCTGCGCGACGTTGGCGCCGTACGCTCGGCCGCCTACGGACACCATGACGCCGAAGCCGGGCAGAAACTCGGGCAAGTCGAGCCACTGGACTACGCCGAAGGCACGGCAGTGTTGTTGTGTCGCGACAAGAAAAGTGGCGATGCGATCGGCACTGCGCGCATCCAGATCAGCGGCTACGGGCCCCTTGTGCTGGAACAGAGCATCACCTTGCCGGACTGGCTGCAGCACAAGTCACGCGCGCAGATCTCGCGCCTTGCGGTACTGGCTGGCGCCGACCCGCGTACCAAACTGAGCCTGATGAAGGCCTGCTACCAGTACTGCCTGGCCACCGGAGTGCGCTGGATGGTGATTGGCGCCCGCAGCGCCGCCCTGATCCGCAACTACCGCAACCTGGGGTTCAGCGATGTCTTCGAAGGCGGAGGCTGGATGCCGCTGGCCAGCGGCGGCGGCTTGCCGCACCAGATACTGGCGTTTGACGTCACGGGCGCCGAAGCCAGTTGGCTTGCCACCCGCAACCGCCTCTACGGGTTCATGACCGCGGCGCACGAGGATGACCTCGTAGTGCAAGACGCCGCCGACAGCCCGCAAACTGCACCGGCCTGAGCGGCGCCCGACCCCAACAGAAAACCCCGCAGGGCTCGCGCCCTGCGGGGTTTTTTTCCATGTCGAGTGCATTGACGCAACCCGACGCAGCATGAGGGCACAGGGCAAGGCGCAAACGCGCAGACAGTGCTGGAAGCACGGCAAGCGTTTGCAACGCCGCCATGTGCCCTCAGGCAAGGAGCAAAGGAGCAGTTACATGCCCATGTCGCCCATTCCGCCCATCCCTCCCATGCCGCCACCACCCATGCCGCCCATGCCGCCGCCAGCACCGGCTTCATCCTTCGGTGCTTCGGCAATCATGGCTTCGGTAGTCAGCATCAGTGATGCAACCGATGCCGCGTTTTGCAGCGCAATGCGGGTCACCTTGGTCGGGTCCAGGATACCCATTTCGATCATGTCCCCATAGGTGTCGTTGGCTGCGTTGAAGCCGTAGTTGCCTTTGCCGGCCAGTACTGCGTTCACGACAACAGAGGCTTCGCCACCGGCGTTGTAGACGATTTCGCGCAGCGGGGACTCGATTGCGCGCAGGACCAGCTTGATGCCGGCTTCCTGATCCGAGTTGTCACCCTTGATGGTGCCTGCCGCTTGCCTGGCGCGCAGCAGCGCAACACCACCGCCAGCCACGATGCCTTCTTCCACGGCAGCACGGGTAGCGTGCAGCGCGTCTTCGACACGGGCCTTCTTCTCTTTCATTTCCACTTCGGTGGCGGCACCGACCTTGATCAGGGCCACGCCGCCGGCGAGTTTGGCAACCCGCTCCTGGAGTTTTTCCTTGTCGTAGTCGGACGTTGCTTCCTCGATCTGCACGCGCACCTGCTTGACACGCGCTTCGATGTCGGCAGCGGCACCGGCACCGTCGATGATGATGGTGTTTTCCTTGCTCACTTCGACGCGCTTGGCGGAGCCCAGGTCCGCCAGGGTCACTTTTTCAAGCGTCAGGCCGACTTCTTCCGCGATGACCTTGCCGCCGGTCAGGATGGCGATGTCTTCCAGCATGGCTTTGCGGCGGTCGCCGAAACCAGGCGCCTTGACAGCCACGACCTTCAGGATGCCGCGGATGGTGTTGACCACCAGCGTCGCCAGCGCTTCGCCTTCGACATCTTCCGAGACGATCAGCAGCGGACGGCCCGACTTGGCGACTTGCTCCAGCGTGGGCAGCAGGTCACGGATGTTGCTGATCTTCTTGTCGTACAGCAGCACAAACGGGTTTTCCAGCAACGCGGCTTGTTTTTCCGGGTTGTTGATGAAGTAGGGCGAGAGGTAG
>JANNDB010000041.1:0-4488 GCA_031387285.1 Betaproteobacteria bacterium
GGACCGTCGTTTTGGCAGACGGTGGAGATTGAAGACGTGCCGGCATTGATTGCATTGACGACTGCCGCCATCCTGGGCATTCCCGGCGAGCCTGCATCGTGACGTACCGTGAAGTGGCACAGGTGTTTGACTGCCTGGGCAGCCAGTTCAGCGCCGTGCTGACCGTGCCCGCAGCATGTAAGCGCACAGGGGTGGTGGTCATAGTCGGCGGGCCACAGTACCGCGCCGGAAGCCACCGTCAATTCGTGCTGCTGGCGCGGGCGTTGGCCGAGCAGGGATACGCAGTACTTCGCTTCGACTACCGGGGAATGGGCGATAGCGCTGGCCAGCCGGGTGACTTCCAGGCTGTGAATGCCGACGTCGCGGCAGCAATCGAGTTGCTGATGCGGCAGGCACCCCAAGTGGAGCGCGTTGCCCTTTGGGGACTGTGTGATGGCGCGTCGGCTGCATTGCTTTATGCGGGAGACACGCGCGACGCAAGGGTAAGCGGCATGTGCCTGCTCAATCCGTGGGTGCGGTCCGAAGCCAGCCTGGCCAAAGCGCACGTCAAGCACTATTACAAGGACCGCCTCCGGCAGAAGGAGTTCTGGTTGAAACTGCTGCGCGGTCAAGGGGCCCTGCAGGCTGCAGCGGGGCTGTGGCGCAACCTGCGCGCGATGGGCGGCGCCAAACGACGAGACAGCAGCGGTCAAGCGACGTTCCAGACCCGCATGGCCCGAGCCTGGCGTGGCTTCGAAGGAAACATTCTGCTATTGCTGAGCGGACAGGACTACACCGCCAAGGAGTTTCTGGAACACGCGGCCAGCGATCCCGATTGGGCCGGACTGCTTGCGTCGTCCAAAGTCCTGCGCCACGATTTTCCGCTCGCAGATCACACGTTCTCCAGTCGGGCATTGCGCGCGCAGGTCGACGCTGCTACCGCCGATTGGCTGCATTCTCTGGAAATGCGCTGATGCAGTACTGCAGTTTCGACGCAGCCCGCTTTGGTTTTCCCAAGCCGAAGGTCCCGGTGCTGCCTACCCTGGCGTGGGGCGACCTTTGGCGCACGCGGCGATCAGTCGCCCCGGGTACGCCAGGCATCGGGAGCAACGCGCGCTTCTACTCCAGGGGTCGATATGCCTTGCTGGAGGCCTACCGCCTGTGTGGCGCGGGACCGGACCGCAGTATCCTCATTCCCGCTTACCACTGCCGAACCATGCTGGATCCGGCGATCCGTCTGGGCGCGCCTATCGTGCTGTATCCGGTCACGGCAGACTTGCAGCCCGACCTGCCGGGCCTTGACGGCTGCTTTCACGGCGCGGCGAGTCGCCCCGCAGCCTTGGTGGTGTCGCACTACTTTGGTTTTCCGCAAGAGTTGACTGCACTGCGCGAGTGGTGCAATCAGCGGGAAGTTCTTCTCATCGAAGACTGCTCGCACAGCATGGTCTGGCCAGGCATGGCTGCGGCCGTCGGCAGCGTGGGGGATTTTGGTATCGCCAGTCCGTACAAGTTTTTCCCGGCTCAGGACGGTGGGCTGTTATGGGCCCGCACGGGGTCACGCCTGCCACCTCGTTCGCTGCGCAGGCCGGCGCCTGTTACGGAACTCAAAGCGCTGCGCCGTGGGCTCATTCGCCAGACCGGCGACCCGGGTGCGCCGGGCACTACGCTGGCGCCCAACCTGTACCCCGACGCGGCGCCGTATGCGGATGCCGTCGTCACGCATGACGGAACATCCGACCAATACGACGTGACGCGGGAGGATGTGGCCGGGTTGCGCACATCCTGGTGGATTGCCGCCCATGCCGATGCCGCCGCCGTGCAGAGCCTGCGCGCGCGCAATTACCGCCGCTGGGTGGACGTCGTCTCCAAACTGCCACATTGTCGGGCGCTCTACCCGGCGTTGCCAGCGAACCTTGCACCCTATATGTTCCCTCTGGTGATCGACTTTCCACAGCCACACTTTCACCGGCTGAAGATGCGTGGCGTGCCAATATGGCGCTGGGATGACATGGCCATCTCTGCTTGTGCGAACGCTGCAAGTTATCGCACACTGCTGCTGCATTTGCCCTGTCATCAAAGTCTCACAGACGCACAGATGGCGTGGATGGCAACCGGCGTATCGGAGGTGCTGCAGTCACCACCGTCGGCGCGTGTACCGCCAGCCTTGCTCAGGCAGGAGCCCGGTCCGGCCAAGGCCGTACTGCCCGACAATTCCGCCAGACCATGACAACTTCGACCGAAGGCCACCTCAGCCCGCGCGCGCAAGAGCGCCCATCTGTGGACGTGTACCAGGATCTTGACGCGCTCCCGCCCGATGTTCAAGCGCTATTCACTTCCGCCGAGCAGACCAGCCCGGAGGTCAGCCTTGACTGGTACCGCAATCTGGTCAACACAGTATTCCGGGACGACAACGGCATCCGTGTCTACACGCTTCGCAAGGCCGGAATGGCCCTCGCCGCGCTGCCGGTGCGCCTGGTGCGCGAGCACGCCAGTACGCGCGCTGAGTCGCTGACCAACTACTATTCGGCATTCTTCAAGCCTGCGATCCACCTTGACGCGTCCGCAGAAGACTTGGCTGTCGCATTGAAGCAGATACTCAGCGACGGTCGCTCCATCGGATCATTCAGGCTCTCCCCTATGGACCCTGAAGCGCCTGAATTCGCGAAATTGCTGCAGGCGTTCAGATTGGCTGGTTTACCGGCTTTCCGGTTCTTCTGCTTCGGCAATTGGTACCTGAAGGTGGATCAGGACTGGGTGACCTACCTCAAGAGTCGATCCGGAACGCTCAGAAACACAATCAAACGCCTGGGCAAGCGACTGGCCAATGATGGCGGAACGCTCGAGTTGGTGACCGGCGGCGACAGGCTGCCGGCTGCGATCGACGCCTACCAGTCGGTCTACGCCGCCAGTTGGAAAGGCACTGAGCCCTATCCCGAATTCGTCCCGGGCCTGGCGCAGTGGACTGCTGCGCGCGGCTGGTTGCGCCTGGGCGTGGTTCGCCTCAATGACAAACCCATCGCGGCGCAACTCTGGATGGTCGCGAACGGCCGCGCGGAGATTTACAAGGTGGCATACCACCAGGACTATCAGGCCTATGCGCCTGGCACCCTGCTCACGGCGATGCTGATGGAGCATGCCCTTGACACCGACAAGGTGAACGAAGTCGACTACCTGATTGGCGACGACGCGTACAAAAAGACCTGGATGGGCGACCGCCGCGAACGCTGGGGCATCGTTGCATACAACCCGCGCAGTTTCGCGGGCTTGGCAGGCTTGCTACGCGAAGTGCTTGGCCGGATCTATCGCAAATTCAAACCGGTCGCTGATCCAGTCGCGCCCGCGACCAAGTAGTCAGATGCGCCCCAGGGGGGCGAACCGCCTTCCCAAGTTGAAATTCAGGGCACAACGACAGACAGCACCTGAGAACCAGAGCCACCAGGCCCGCTGTATTGAATAGTCACAGCCACCGCGCCGGGCACAGGCGAAGAAATCGTCGCCGAGTACGCGTTGCCACTGACTGTAAACGGCACAGGCTGCCCTGCAACCAGCACCTGCGTCACGGCCCCATCGACAACCGTACCGGAAATGCTCCGATAAAAGGTCAGCGTCGGCGCAGGAGCACTGACAACCACCCCAACCGTTGCCGCATTCGTCAACCCGCCGCTATCGGTAACGGTCAGTGTCGCGGTATAGCTGCCGGGAGTGGCGTACACATGGAATGGCGTCGCACCCGAGTCACCCGTGCCGTCACCAAAGTTCCAGACGTAGCTCGCAATCGGACCTTGCCCGTCGCTGCTTGCGGCACCGCTGAAGGCAAAGTTCGTCGCCGTCGTCCCGGTGGCTGGAGAAACCGTGGCATTGGCGACCGGCGGTGTATTCGCGGCAACCACCGATATCGCAACGTTCGCAGAAGCAGTGGCACCCACGTTGTCGGTGACCGTCAAACTCGCCGTGTAATTGCCAGGACTGGCATAGATATGCGAAGTAGATACACCCGATGCGTTTGCCGTACCGTCACCGAAATTCCAGAGGTAGGAAACAATGGATCCGCCAGGATCCGAGCTGCCAGCGCCGGAGAACGCAAAATTGGTGGCCGTCGTACCTGAAGCCGGCGACACAGTGGGTACTGCAATCGGTGGCGTGTTGGTCACAGGCTGAGTGAGTTTCAAGGTCCACATCTCGGTGAGGAGGCCAGTGGGGTTTTTGCCGGAGTACATGACTCCGATTTGCGCGATGGGGTCGTAACCCATCATGTGCAAGTGCCGGGCGGATGGTCCACCCGTTGTTGGTATTTGTGTCCAGGTATTTGTTGGAAAGTCATATACCCATACGTCATTCAGCAGGTTGGCCATCGTCGGAATTACGTTGTAGATGTCGACCGTCGCGCCACCAAAAAGCACGGTCTTGCCAATACTCGCGTCGTAGTACATCGCCCCAACCTCCCTGGCCGGCGGCTTGACCGTGGGCGACATCTTGGTCCATGTATTGGTCGACAGCTTGTACGCCCAG
>JANNDB010000043.1:0-9118 GCA_031387285.1 Betaproteobacteria bacterium
AACGGGCTGATCCATGCGTACCAGTGCGCCTGGACCATATAACGCTTGCCGGCGTACGACTCGGGCAGTATCTCGAACAGCAGATTCTGGTGCCGCCAGGTGGCGTGGTGCTTCAGCCCCTCGGCGTAGATGCGTTGCGACTCGGCCTGCGCCAGCGCCATTTCTTCCCTGCCGAACACACCGCGCACCACGGCGTACCCGTGGTCCCAGTAGTGCTGGATGTAGTCGCGGCTCTCAAGCGGCAATACCGCGCTCATCTGCTTCTTTCAGGATGGCCGGATCAAAGGGCTTGCGGCTGAACACGGTGCGCAGCATCGGCGCGAAATGCGCCAGCGGCTTGCTGCGGTACGCGGGGTCGAAAGCAGCCTGGTCGTAGCGTTCGCAGAAGCGCCAGCAGGCCGCGTACCACGGGTGGTTCCTGTAGGTCAGGTGTCCGTCCGGGTCGCGCCCGTAGTGGTGCGCGTAGTACTTCATCTGGAACAGGCCGTGCATCTCCACGATCCACGTCACTTCGGCGCGCACATAGGGCCGCAGAACAGCCGCGGCGAGTTGCGAATGGTTTTCCGGGGCGAGCTCGTCGCCCAGGTCATGCACCAGTGCCGCAACGATGAGTTCGATATCGGCGCCATCGGCTTCGGCGCGCGAGGCGCTCTGCAGCGAGTGCTCCAGCCGGCTTACCTGGTAGCCCTGGATCGAATCACCGAGGCGCTCCAGCGCCAGCAACAGCCGATCCGGCAGCGCACGGATGTAGTCGTTCTCCAGCACGTGCAGGAACTGGTAGTCCTCGGCCGTACCGTCTTTCATCTGCGTGAAGGCAACTGTCTGCATGGCGTGTTCCGTTCAGTGGCTGCGACTGGAAAAGCGGTTGTGCAACACCCGGTACAGGCTGCGCGGGCCGTCCCTGTCAATATAACAACCTTGGAGCTGCCGGTGGCCTTGGGACGGATCAAAGGCGGTGCGGCCGTGCAGTACGCGGTTGTTGTCGAAGATCATCAACTGGCCTGGGTCGAGCTTGAAGCGCAACTCATACACCGGGTCCTGCAGCAGGATGCCCAGGCGCTTGCGCGCGCGATGGTAGGCCCGCGTGTCTTCGTCCGACATCAGTGGAATGTCGTCGAGCCGCGGGCTGTAGTGCATGCCGCTCATGCGGCCTGCGTTGTCGACTTCGATCATCGGCTTGACCGATACCATTTGGGTGGTCGCATCGCGGTACGCAAAACGCACCGGCACCCGGCCCAGCAGCGCAAAGCCCTGGGGATCTTCGTGCATGAGCTGTTCGGCCACGGCCAGGCTGTCGACCAGCGTTGAGAGGCCGCCGCTGGTTTCGTTTTGCAGGCAGTGCAGCAGCTGAAGACCCGGTACCGGCGTGCGGTACGGGTTGTCGGTATGCGGGCCGAGCGCCACCGGCCGATAAGCCAGATCGGTGGAGTCGGGGCTCGATACCACCTCGAAGAATGTCCCGAAATTGGTGTCGCGCACATAGCCGAAGCGGCGCGCGATCTGCAGGATGGAATCAGGCGCTGTCGGTGTGCCATGCAGCAGCACGAAGCCACGCACGATCAGGTCGCGCACGGCCTCGTACAGGCGCGCGTCGCTGGCCAGTGCGTCCCACGCGTACACCGGCGGGGGGAACAGGTCGGCGCGCCAGGGCTGCGGCTGCGGACAACCTTCGTCCAGCACAGCGCCGGCGATCAGTTCCTGCGGGTCGAAGGCGCAGCGAAATCCGTCGCTGAATGCCAGGTGCAGCTTGCCGTCGGCGAGGGCGGCATCGGTTATCTCGAGATCCTCCGGCAGCAGGTGCGGATTGGTCAGCCGCTGCCCGGTGATGGCATCGCGTTCGGCGGGGTCCGGGCTGCGCGAGCGCAGCCACAGCGCGGGCAAGGGCGTGTCGCCGTGCTGGTCGCGCAATACGGCGCGGGGCAGTCTGCCATGGGCAACAACGTGAATTTCGGGCATGGTGGGTGGTACGGGAAGTGGGGAGTGACCCGGAGTGTCCGGGCTGGCGCGCTGAAGGACAAACGAAGAATTGCGTCGTTGAGCATTAGTGTTGCTAATGGCAGCGTCATGGATGGTCGCCGTTACCTTGGTTGCGCCCGTGCTGCCGCACGGCCAGCTTGCGCCCATCGCGGCGCGCCAGGCCGCCACGGGCGGATGGCGCAGCCCTCACAATAGCGGCGTCGCATGAATTCCATTGAGCAACTTCGCCGTATCCTGAAGAACACCCGCACGATTGCCGTCGTCGGCCTGTCGGCCGAGTGGCATCGGCCGAGTTTCTTCGCGGCCAAATACATGCAGTCGCACGGCTATCGCATCGTGCCGGTCAATCCGCGCTACGCGGCCGCCGATACGCCCATACTGGGCGAGACGGTGTATGTCGACCTGCAGGACATCCCGTTTGCGGTCGACATGGTCGACGTGTTCCGCCGCAGCGAGGATGTGCTGCCGATTGCGCAACAGGCCATCACCATCGGGGCGCGCTGCCTGTGGCAGCAGATTGGCGTGCAGAACGCGGACGCCGAACGGCTGGCGCTGCAGGCCGGGTTGGACTCGGTGATGGACCGCTGCGTGAAGATCGAACATGCGCGCCTGTTCGGCGGCCTGCACTGGGCCGGTGTCAATACCCGCGTGATCTCGGCAAAACGCCCGGTTTGAAGAGGCTACAAGCGCATGGCAGACCGCAGCTTTCAACCCGAGACCCTGGCGATCCATGCCGGCCAGATACCGGACCCGGCCACCGGTGCGCGTGCGCTGCCGATCTACCAGACCTCCAGCTTCGTGTTCGACAGCGCCGACCACGCCGCCAGCCTGTTCAATCTGCAGACCTTCGGCAACATCTATTCGCGCCTGTCCAACCCGACCGTTGCGGCGCTGGAGGAGCGTGTGGCCGCGCTCGAGGGCGGGCGCGCCGGGCTGGCCTCGGCCAGCGGCATGGCCGCCGAGGCGATGGCGCTCATGACCATCCTGCAGCAGGGTGACCATGTGGTGGCGGCCGGTGCGCTGTACGGCGGCAGCGTCACCATGCTGGCGGTCAACCTGAAGCGCTTCGGCATCGACACCACGTTCGTCGATGCGACGCGCCCTGACGCGTTTGCAGCGGCGATGCGGCCCAACACCCGCGCGGTATTCGCCGAGAGCCTGGGCAACCCGAGCCTCACCGTGCTCGACATCGCCGCCGTGGCGGAGGTGGCGCACGCGCACGGCGTGCCGCTGATCGTTGACAACACCGTGCCTTCGCCCTTCCTGTGCAACCCGATCCGGCTCGGCGCCGACATCGTGGTGCATTCGGCCACCAAGTACCTGGGCGGGCATGGCACCACCCTGGCCGGTGTGATGGTGGAGGGCGGCAAGTTCCCGTGGGACAACGGCAAGTTCCCCGGCATGACCGACCCTTCGCCCGGCTACCACGGCGTGAAGTTCTACGAGACGTTCGGCGATTTCGGCTTTTCCATGCGCGCACGCATGGAAGTGCTGCGCGTCTACGGTTCCACGCTGTCGCCGATGGCCGCATGGCAGATCCTGCAAGGCACGGAGACCCTGCACGTGCGCATGGAACGCCACTGCGTCAATGCGCGCAAGGTGGCGCGCTATTTGCAGGACGACCCGCGGGTGGGCTGGGTCAATTACCCGGGCTTGCCGGACCACCCCCAGTACGATCTGGTGCAGCGCCAGATGCGAATGGTCGACGCGCTCCCGGGTGCATCCGGCCTGCTGGCGTTTGGCGTCAAGGGCGGAATACAGGCCAGCGTGCGCTTCATCGAGGCGGCGCAGTTCATGAGCCACCTGGCCAATATCGGCGACACACGCACCCTCATCATCCATCCGGCGTCGACCACGCACCGGCAACTCGAGCCCGATCAGCAACTCGCTGCGGGCGTGTTGCCCGACATGGTGCGCATGTCGGTCGGACTGGAACATATCGATGACATACTTTGGGATATCGACCAGGCATTGAACGCCGCAGGCCGCTGAGCATGGCTTCGGCGGACTGCACAGCCTGGCGGGTTCAGGACAATCCCTCGCTACAAGGCACACCATGAAACTGAAAAAGCTAGAGGTCTTCATCGTCGGCAACCCGCCACCCGGCTGGGGCGGGCGCTATTTCATCTTCGTCAAGCTCACCACCGATACCGGCATCGTCGGTTATGGCGAGGTCTATGCCGCGGCCGTCGGACCCAAGGCGATGGAGGCGGTCATCCACGACGTGTTCGAGCGGCACATGGCGGGCGAGAACCCGGAGAACATCGAGATGATGTTCCGGCGCTGTTACTCGAGCGGCTTCACGCAGCGGCCGGACCCGACCGTGATCGGCGCGTTCTCGGGCATGGAGATGGCGTGCTGGGACATCCTGGGCAAGGCGCACGATCGCCCGGTTTACGCACTGCTGGGCGGCCTGATGAACGAGCGCATCCGCGCCTACACCTACCTGTATCCGCTGCCGCACCACGACATCAACAAGTTCTGGACCAGCCCGGAGATGACCGCCGAGAGCGCCATCGAGATGGTCAAGCTTGGTTTCACGGCGCTCAAGTTCGACCCGGCCGGCCCCTACACGCTGCGTGGCGGGCACATGCCGGCGATGAGCGACATCACCACATCGGTGGAGTTCTGCCGCGCCATCCGTGCCGCCGTCGGCAACAAGGCCGACCTGCTGTTTGGCACGCACGGCCAGTTCACCACCGATGGCGCGATCCGCCTCGGGCAGGCGCTGGAGCCGTTCAGTCCGCTGTGGTACGAGGAGCCGATCCCGCCCGACAACCTGCTGGAGTTTGCCAACGTCGCCAATTCGGTGCGCATTCCGCTGGCCACCGGCGAGCGCATGACCACCAAGACGGAGTTCGGCATGTTGCTGCGTGCCGGCGGCGTGCGCATCCTGCAGCCCGCACTGGGCCGCTCCGGCGGCATCCTGGAGACGAAGAAGATCGCGGCCATTGCCGAGGTGTTCAATGCCCAGGTCGCGCCGCACCTGTACGCCGGCCCCATCGAGTGGGCGGCCAACATCCAGCTCGCCGCCAATATTCCCAATCTGCTGCTGGTCGAGAGCATTCTCACGGGTGGCGATTTCCACCTGAAGCTGATCAGGAATTCGATCAAGGTGGAACGCGGTTTCATCCAGGCGCCGACCCGGCCGGGCCTGGGCATCGATTTCGACGAGGATCTGGCGCGCGCCCATCCCTACACCGGCACGGCCCTGCATCTGCAGATGCAGGAGGCACCTTGCGACTATGCCAACGGAAATGCATTCATGGGCGGCGCGCCGCCCGAGCCGGCGACGGCCCCGTAAGGCAGGCCCGCGATTTTCAACACCCTGGAGTACGCATGAGCAAAGCCATACGCATCGAGAAAAACGGCGGACCCGAAGTCCTGCAACTGGTGGACGTGCAGGTCGGCCAGCCCGGCCCTGGCGAGATCCGCGTCCGGCACAAGGCCATCGGGTTGAACTACATCGACGTCTACCAGCGCGACGGCCTGTATCCGCTGGCCATGCCGCTGCAGCTGGGCATGGAGGCGTCCGGCGTGGTGGAGGTGGTGGGCGAGGGCGTGACCCACCTGAAGGCCGGTGACCGCGCCGCCTACGCCAGTGCGCCACCCGGCAGCTACTGCGAGGAGCGCGTGATGCCCGCCAAGTGCGTGTGCAAGCTGCCCGACGCCATCAGCTTCGAGACCGGCGCGGCCATGATGCTCAAGGGCCTGACGGCGCAGTATCTGCTGCGGCGCACCCTGCCGCAAGGCGGCCTGCAGGCGGGCGACTTTGTGCTGTTCCATGCGGCGGCCGGTGGCGTGGGGCTGATCGCCTGCCAGTGGGCCAAGGCGCTGGGCTACCGGCTGATCGGCACTGCCGGCAGCGACGCAAAGTGCCAACTCGCGCTGGAGCACGGCGCCGCGCATGCCATCAACTACAACAGCGGGGACTTCGAGGCCCGCGTCAAGGAGATCACCGGCGGAAAAGGCGTGAAGGTGGTGTACGACTCGGTCGGCAAGGACACGTTCGACAAGTCGCTCAACTGCATTGCGCCGTTTGGATTGATGGCCTGTTTTGGCAACGCCTCGGGTGCGCCGGCGCCGATATCGCCCAACCTGCTGGCAGCCAAGGGCTCCATCTACCTCACGCGCCAGACTCTGTTCGCGCATATCGCCACGCGGGAAGCGACGCAGGAGATGGCCGACGAACTGTTCGCGATGGTGGTCAGCGGACAGTTGAAAATTCGCATCGACCAGCGCTTCCCGCTGGAGCGCGTACAGGATGCGCACCGCGCGCTGGAAGCGCGCCAGACCACGGGCTGCACGGTCCTCACACTCTGAGGGGACTGTCATGCAAGAGCCCGCCCCGGCATTGCCCGGCAATCTGGTCGATGGCGCCCTGACGCTGGCCGATCCAGCCTGGCGCGCCCGGTGCAAGGCGACGCTGGACGAGACCGGCGTACTCGTGCTGCCGGCGTTTCTCACGGCCGCTGCGGTCGAAGCGGTGCGGGCTGAAGGCGAGGTGCACCGCCATCTGGCGTTCTACACGGGCAGTCGCCACAACGTCTACCTCAAGCCGTTCGACCCTGCTTTCGCGGCCGACCATCCGCGCAACCGCGAGGTGGTGTCGTCCAAGGGTTGTATCACCACCGACCAGGTGCCGGAGGGCTCACCCCTGCACGCGCTCTACCACGCGCCGGCCTTTCGTGCTTTCCTGTGCGCCGTGCTGGGTGTACCGGTACTCCATCCCTATGCCGACCCGCTTTCTTCGGTCAACCTGCACTTCGCCAGCGCGGGACAGGAACTGGGCTGGCACTTCGACAATTCCTCGTTCGCCATCACCCTGATGATCCAGCCCGCCGATGTCGGCGGCGTGTTCGAATATGTGAAGGGGGTACGCGATGCCGACCGGGGCGAGGCCAACTATGCCCTGTGCGGCGCCATACTGGACGGGCAGGTACCGGTGGAGCGCCTTGCCATGCCTGCCGGTGCGCTGGTGCTGTTTCGCGGGCGCAATGCCATGCACCGGGTGACGCCGGTGCAAGGTGCGGGTACGCGTGTGCTGGCGGTGCTGGCCTATAACACCGAACCGGGCGTCGCGCTCTCGGAATCGGCCCGCATGACGTTTTATGGCCGCCTTGGCGGTGAACCGGCGCCCGCGCGCTGACGGCGCACCGTGTTTGGGTGGTTTGAGCGCCAGATCCCGGCCTATCCGCCGCAGCCGCCGGAGGATCTGCCGCAGCGCTTCATGCCCTTCCTGTGGGCCTGCACCCGCGGAGCGCGTCCCTGGCTGCTGTTGATCACGGTCTCCACGGCGCTGATCGGCGCCTTCGAGGCGCTGCTGTTCGGCATGATGGCGCGCCTGGTCGACGTGCTGGGCCGGGTGCCTCCCGCTGCGATGTGGGCCGAGCAGGGCAACACGCTGCTGCTGCTCGGTGGCGTGCTGCTGGCCAGCATCCTGTTCGTGGCGGTGCAGTCGATGGTCAAGTACCAGGCGGTCTTCGGCAACCTGCCGATGCGCCTGCGCTGGAATTTCCACCGCGCCATGCTGCGCCAGAGCATGGCGTTTTTCCAGGACGAGTTTGCCGGGCGCATCGTCACCAAGGTGATGCAGACCGCACTGGCCGTGCGCGACACCTGGGTGCTGTTTGCCGATATCGGCGTGTACGTGCTGATCTACTTCGCCACACTGGTGGGCGTGGTCGGCGCGTTTGACTGGCGCCTGGCCATGCCCTTCATGGGCTGGTTGCTGCTGTACGTCGTCACGCTGCGCTGGTTCGTGCCGCGGCTGGCGCGGGTGGCGCGTGCGCAGGCCGATGCACGCTCGCTGATGGTCGGCCGCACCACCGATGCCTATACGAACATCGCCACCGTCAAACTGTTTTCGCATGCCCAGCGTGAAGCAGCATTTGCGCGCGGTGCCATGCAGGAGTTCATGGTGACGGCCTATGGCCAGTCGCGGCTGATCACCGGCTTTGAAATCGTCAACCAGACCCTGTCGGTGTTGCTGATCGCCTCGGTCGCGTGGTTGGCAGTGTGGCTTTGGACGCAGTCACTGGTGGGTGTGGGCGCAGTGGCGGCAGCCACGGCCATGGCGTTTCGCCTGAATGGCATGTCGCACTGGGTGATGTGGGAGATGGCCACGCTGTTCGAGCACATCGGCACAGTGCAGGACGGCATGGCCACGCTGAGCCGCCGCCAGAGTGTGGTTGACCGGCCCGGCGCGGTGGAACTGCAGGTGCCACACGGCGAGATCCGTTTTGAGCAGGCCCGTTTTGCCTACGGTGGCACGCGGCCCGTTCTCGACGGACTGGAGTTGGTGATCCGGCCGGGCGAGAAGATCGGCCTGGTAGGGCGCTCCGGCGCCGGCAAGAGCACGGTGGTGAACCTGCTGCTGCGCCTGTACGACCTGGAGGGCGGCCGCATCCTGGTGGACGGGCAGGACATCGCCGGCGTGACCCAGGACAGCCTGCGCCGCCAGATCGGAATGGTGACGCAGGACACCTCGCTGCTGCACCGCTCGGTGCGCGACAACATCGTCTACGGGCGACCAGACGCAAACGATACCGACATGCGCCGCGCCGCGGAACGCGCCGAGGCCGATGCCTTCATCACCGGGCTGGCCGACGCCAAGGGTCGGCGCGCCTACGACGCGCACGTGGGCGAACGCGGTGTCAAGCTCAGCGGCGGCCAGCGCCAGCGCGTGGCGATCGCGCGCGTGATGCTCAAGGACGCGCCGATCCTGCTGCTCGACGAAGCCACCAGCGCGCTCGACAGCGAGGTCGAGCAGGCGATACAGGCCAGCCTGTACCGGCTGATGGAAGGCAAGACCGTGGTGGCCATCGCGCACCGCTTGTCCACCATCGCCGCGATGGACCGGCTGGTGGTGATGGACCAGGGCCGCATCGTGGAGATGGGTGACCACGCCAGCCTGCTGGCCACCGGCGGCATCTATGCGCGGCTGTGGGAACACCAGAGCGGCGGGTTTCTGGGCGAGGCCGATGGCGGGCCGAGGCCAGCAGTGCCACTGCCGACGGTGGAGGACGTGTTGTCCTGAACGCGGGCGGCGGCGGCCGTGCAGGTTCAAGTGGTACGGTCTGTCCGTGCCTCCGTCAAAGTCGCCGCGGCGCTCTTCGGCCAAGGCGCTTCACACGCTCGC
>JANNDB010000058.1:0-21778 GCA_031387285.1 Betaproteobacteria bacterium
CGTGATCGTGCCTGCCGAAGAAACCGCCGTGACCATGTACGAGGCCGGCGAGCTCGACATCCTGATGCCCGCCAGCACCGACCTGAACCGGCGCATCATGCGCGACGCCAAGCTCAAGGAGCAGGCGCAGACCGTCTCGGCGGCGCAGATCAACTACCTGGGCATGAACCAGAACCTGTATGCGCCGTTCAAGGACAAGCGGGTGCGTGAGGCGTTCTGCATTGCGATCGACCGCGACGCCATGACGCGCGGCCTCATGGGCGGGCTGGCGCAGCCGCTGTACGGCCAGATCACACCCGGTATCCCGGGCTACAACCCGGGCGTCAAGAAGGTGCCCTTCGACCCGGAGCGCGCCAAGAAGCTCATGGCCGAAGCCGGCTTCCCGAACGGACGCGGCATGCCTCCGCTAAAGATCGCCAACCTGGCCCCGTTCCGCAATGAGATCGCTTATTACGCCGACCAGTGGAAGCAGGTGCTGGGCGTGGATGTGGCGCTGGATATCCAGGAGCGCGCCACCTTCCTGCGTTCGCTCAATGCCGGCGAGACACCGTTCTTCTCGTGGGGCTGGACGGCCGACTACCCGGATGCGCTGTATTACCTGTCCCAGGTCTGGCATTCCAAGAGCCCGTTCAACCGTGCGCGCTACTCCAACCCGGGCTTTGACGCGCTGATCGACCGGGCCACCATCACGGCCGACAACGCCACGCGCTACAAGCAGTACGCCGCAGCGGAGCAGCTGCTGCTGGACGACTGGGGCACCTGCGGCCTGTTCGTGCGCACCTCCGTTGCGGTGGTGAAGCCGAACGTCAAGGGTGTGGTGCTGGCCCCGATGCGCATGCTTCCCTACGCCAAGGTGACCGTCAACTGAGGCGCAGGAACCGCCCCGCACAGCGCCCTCCACTCAGCCGCCCACCTCCCGTCGCGCTTTCGTGACAACGTACATACTGCGCCGCTTGCTCGGGCTGGTGCCCGTGCTGATCGCCGCCGTGTTGCTGACCTTCGTCGCCAACCAGTTCGTGCCGGGCGATCCGATCACGGTGATGCTGGGAGACCAGGGCGGTAACGTGCTGCTTGAGCGCAAGCTGCGCGCCGAGTACGGCCTGGATCGCCCGGTGCTGGTGCAACTGGCGGACTATGTGGGCAAACTGGCGCGCGGAGATTTCGGCCTGTCCTTCCGCTACCCCGGCGTTCCGGTCACCCAGGTGATTCAGGACGGCCTGTGGATCAGCCCCCTTATTGCAGCGGCGGCGTTGCTGATCGCCGTGCCGGTGGGCATCTTTCTGGGCGTGGTGGCGGCACTGCGTCGCAATACGCTGGCCGATACCGGCATCATCCTGGTGCTGGTGGCCGGGCTTTCCATTCCCAATTTCGCCCTGGCCGCTTTCTTTGTCTGGCTGTTCGCCTTGAAGCTGGGCTGGGTGCCGGTGGCGGGCTGGACCAGTTGGCGCCACGCCATCCTGCCGGTGGCGTTGCTGGCCATTCCGGCGGCGGCCTACCTGGCGCGGCTGGCGCGCACCTTCATGCTGGAAGTGCTGCACCAGGACTACATGCGCACCGCACGCGCCAAGGGGCTTTCGGAGCGGCTGGTGGTCTGGCGCCACGGGCTGCGCAATGTGCTGGTGCCGATCCTGACCGTGTGTGGCGTGATATTCGGCGGCCTGATCACCGGCACCATCGTGATCGAGACCATTTTCAATATTCCCGGCCTGGGGCGTATCGCCATCCAGTCGATCTTCGCGCGTGACTATCCCGTCACCATGGCCATCGTGATGCTGTTCACCTTCTTCTATGCGGGCATCAATTTCGTCGTGGACGTGTTGTACGGCCTGGTCGACCCGCGCATCCGGATCGAGGCGCGATCATGATCCACCGGGCTGCGGCGAAACCGGCGTGCAGCGCAGCGTCTTGCGTGGAGCATGGTCCATGAGCAGTGCCGCCGAGGCGATCGCGGAGCCGAGCGGCGCGCGGGACTTCCTGCGCCGCTTCCTGCACACGCGCAGCGCCGTGCTGGGCTTTGTGCTGGTGGCGCTGGCGGTGCTGGTGGCGGTGTTGTCACCGTGGATTGCGCCGGTCGATTTCTCGCGTACCAACATGGCCTTTGTCTGGGAGCCACCAGGCCAGGATTTTCTGCTGGGGACCGATGCGGTGGGACGCGACGTACTGTCCCGGCTGATCGTCGGCGCTGCGGTTTCGCTGGTGGTGGCGCTCTCCGTACTGGCTATTGCCCTGGTGCTGGGCACGACCCTGGGCATGGCTGCCGCGTGGCGAGGTGGCTGGTTCGACACGCTGGTAATGCGCGCTGCCGACATCACCTTCGCCTTTCCGGACCTGATCATCGCCATCCTGATCGCCGCCATGCTCGGGCCGGGCATTCCCACCGTGATCCTGTCACTGGCCCTGGTCAGCTGGCCGGGCATCGCGCGCCTGACGCGCTCCCTGGTGCTGTCGTTGCGCCACGAATTGTTTGTCGACGCCGCGCTGGTCTGTGGCACCCCAGCCGCCACCATCCTGCTGCGCCACTGCCTGCCCAATATCGTGCCGGCGCTCATCGTGCGCGCCTCGGTCGGTGTCGGTTTTGTGGTGATGGCCGAAGCCACCCTGTCGTGTCTGGGCCTGGGCGTGCAGGAGCCGCTGCCGAGCTGGGGCGGGATGATCCGTGACGGCCTGCCCGCTTTGCGCAGCGAGCCGCATCTGGCGCTGGCTGCCGGTGCCGCGCTGGGCGTGACGATCATCGGCTTCAACCTGCTGGGTGATGGCTTGCGCGACCTGCTCGACCCCCGGATCAAAGAGCGATGAGCGCCGCGCCGGGCCGCCCCAAGCAAGCTCGCACCGCAGCCCGCAGGGCGAAGGTTTCATCATGAGCGCAGAAGCAGGCGATGGCGCACGCCCGGTGCTGGCGATCGACGCCCTGACCGTGTCTTTCCCTGGGCATCCGGCGCGCCTGCGTGTGGTCGAAGACGTCAGCCTGACGATCGGCCGCAGCGAGATCGTCGGCCTGGTCGGTGAAAGTGGATCGGGCAAGTCCGTGACGGCGCTGGCGGCGATGCGACTGCTGGCACCAACGGCGCGGCTGGAGGGCGGAACCGTGCGCGTGGGAGACCGCGATCTTTATGCCTTGTCCAAGGCGGAGCTGCTGCGCACCCGCGGTGCCGATATCGCCATGATCTTCCAGGAGCCGATGACGAGTCTCAACCCACTGTTTCGCGCGGGCTTCCAGATCGGCGAGACACTGGAGGCGCACATGGGCCTTTCGCGTTCACAAGCGCGCGAACGCGCGGTCGACCTGATGCGTGCGGTCGGAATTCCGGCGCCGGACCAACGCGTCGACGATTACCCGCACCAGCTCTCGGGCGGCATGCGCCAGCGCGTAATGATCGCGATGGCCATGACCTGCAGCCCCAAGGTACTGATCGCCGACGAGCCCACCACAGCGCTGGATGTGACCATCCAGGCGCAGATCCTGCATCTGGTGCGCCGTCTGCGCGACGACACCGGCATGGGCGTGTTGCTCATCACGCACGACCTGGGCGTGGTCGCTGGCATGGCCAACCGCGTGGTGGTGATGTACGCCGGCCTGGTCATGGAAGAGGCGCCCGTGCAGTCGTTGTTCGCCACCGCGCTGCATCCGTATACCCGGCTGTTGCTGAAATCGATTCCGCGCGTCGGCGTCAAGGCCGCGCGCCTGCACCAGATCGCAGGCACCACCCCGCCGCCTTCGCGTTTCCCCGCCGGCTGCCGCTTTCATCCGCGTTGTCCGGATGCGGTCGCGCAGTGCCGCACGGAGCTGCCGCCCCTGGAAACCCTGGCTGATGGCCGCCGCGTGCGGTGCTGGCGCGCCCACGAGACGGGGCTGACCTCGATGGCACCATGAGCGCAGAGCCGGGCCGCCCCAAACAAGCTCGCACCGCAGCACGTAGTGCGGAGGTGTTCCTGTGAGCGCAGTGCCGGGCCGCCCCAAACAAGCTCGCACCGCAGCATGTAGTGCGGAGGTGTTCCTGTGAGCGCCGTGCCGGTCCGTCCCAAACAAGCTCGCGCCGCAGCACGTAGTGCGGAGGTTTTTCAGTGAGCGCCGTGCCGCAAGCCTTGCTGCAGATTGACGACCTGTCGGTGCACTTCCCTGTACGTGCGCGCGGTTTCGGCCAGCCCGTGCAGACCCTGCGAGCGGTCGACGGCGTGAGCCTGCAACTGCAAGCCGGTGAAACCCTGGGCATCGTTGGTGAAAGCGGTTGCGGCAAGACGACGCTGGGGCGTGCCGTGTTGCGGCTGCTGACCCCCAGCGCCGGCAGCATCCGGCTCGACGGCGAGGACTTGACGCAGGCCCAGGGCGCCGACCTGGTGCGTATGCGCCGCGCCATGCAAGCCATATTCCAGGATCCGTTCGGCTCGCTCAACCCGCGCATGCGGGTGCAGGACATCATTGCCGAGCCGCTGGTCAATCTGGGTTGGGAACGCGAGCGCATCACAGCGCGGGTGGCCGAAGTGATGGACATCGTCGGCCTGCCCAAGGAGTTCGCGGCCCGGTTTCCGCACGCTTTTTCGGGCGGCCAGCGCCAGCGTATCGGCATTGCGCGCGCGCTCGCGCCGTCGCCGCGCCTGATCGTCTGTGACGAGGCGGTGTCCGCACTCGACGTATCCATCCAGGCACAGATACTCAATCTGCTCAAGGACGTGCAGACCGAGTTTGGAGTCTCCTACCTGTTTGTCTCGCACAACCTCGCTGTCGTGCGTTACCTGTCGCACCGGGTGGCGGTGATGTACCTGGGCCGGATTGTCGAAATCTGCGCCGAACCCGACCTGTTCGCCCAGCCCCTGCATCCCTATACCGTGGCGCTGATTGCCGCCGTGCCGGAACCGAACCCAACGCGAACACTGGCAACCCTGGCGCTCGAGGGCGATCTGCCCAGCCCGCTGGACATGCCTTCGGGTTGCGCATTCCGCACACGTTGCCCGATCGCCGCCGAGCGTTGCCGCGTGGAAGCGCCCCAACTGCTGGAGCATTTGCCGGGCCGTTTCGCACGTTGCCACTTTCCCGGCAAACACCTTTCCCTGGAGCCGTCATGATCATCGAACGCACCCATTACTACAGCAAGCCGGGGCAGCGTGATGCCACACTGGCAGTGCGCCGCGATGCCTGCAATGTGCGGGTGGCGATCGGCCTGCCGGCCGGCTCGATACGCACCAAGGCCGACGCCAGCGCCGACGGCCCCGACATTGCCTGGGAATGCGCGTTCGCCAGCCGCGCAGCCCATGCGGCCGATCTCGCCGCCCGCGCCGCCAGCCCCGAATTCGAAGCCGTGCGCGCACGCATGCGCGACACCATAGAGCGTTTCGAGCGACTGTTCGAGGAGCGTGTCGCAGGGGCCGGGGGATGGGCCGGCGATATCGATGTCGCAACGCTCGACTACGCACCCGAGGTGTGCGCTTTTGCAAGCGGCGCGCACCAGCTCAAGGGTTTCCTGTACCGGCCATCTGGCGACGGGCCATTTCCGTGCATGGTTTACAACCACGGCAGCGGCGTGGTGGAAGGCCATGAGGACAACGCGGCGCCGGGAATCGCGATCCTGCTCAACTCCTGGGGCATCGCCTGCTTCATGCCGCACCGGCGCGGCTACGGGTTTTCCACCGGGCCGACCTGGCTCTCGGAATGCAGCGCGCCGGCGTTCAGCGACGCATACAACGCGCAGCTGGTACGCCGGTTGGCGGCAGAGTGTGACGACGTGCTGGCCGCGTTCAACCATGTCGCGACCCTGCCACGCATCGACGCAAAGCGGATCGGCGTGATGGGATCTTCCTTTGGTGGCGTCAACACCTTGCTGGCGGCCGCGCGCGAGCCGCGCTTTCGCTGTGCCATCGAATTCGCCGGCGCGGCCATGAACTGGGACCGCAATCCGGTGATCGCGGCACACATGGTTGCCGCTGCGAAACAGGTCACCATGCCGATCTACTTCGTGCAGGCGGCCAACGACTTCTCGATCCGACCGACCGAGGACATCGCCCGTGCGCTGCAGGGGACCGAGGTGCCGTTCCAGGCAAAGGTCTATCCGGCCTTCGGCCACACCCACTATGAAGGGCATTTCCTGGCTGGACGCGGGTCGCAGGTCTGGGGTCCGGAGATGCGGCATTTCCTGGAGCGCCATTTGTGAGCAACCCAACGGCGGAGGTCATCTGATGCATGCACAAGAACCCCGGGGCGTCTGGCTCGAGACGCTGAGCTGGCCCGAGGCCAAGGAAAAGATCGATGCGCACTGGCCGGTTGTGGTGCCGATTGGCGCCATCGCCAAGGAGCACGGTGGCCACTTGCCGCTCAACACCGACTATCTGGTGGCGCGCGAACTGGGCCGGCGCATCGCCGCGCTGCTGCCGGTAATCGTGGCGCCCGTGGTCACCCTCGGCTATTACCCGGCCTTCGTGCGCTACCCCGGAACCCAGCACCTGCGGCCCGACACCTTCCAGGCCCTGCTGACCGACCTCTTCGACAAACTGGTGCGCGACGGCGTGCGCCACATCGCCGTGGTCAACACCGGTGTTTCCACGGAAGCGCCGCTGCGCAACGTGGTGCGCGAGTTCTATGAACGCACCGGTGTGCGCATCCTGACCGCCGACATCGCCAGCCTGGGCAAAGGCAGCAAATCCCTGATGCGCCAGAAACTCGGTGGCCATGGCGACGAAGCCGAGACGTCGATGATTCTGGCCATCGACGCGTCGGCCGTGCGCATGGCGCAGGCCGTGGTCGACTATGGCCACGCGCTCGAGGCGCCCAAGTCGGTCTTCTACACACCGACCATCTTCGACGGCGATCCTTCCAGCGGCCCGGACTACTCGGTTTCCGGTGTGCGCGGTGATCCGACGCTGGCCACCATTGAAAAAGGCCGGGCCATCCTGGACGACATGGCAAGCGAGCTGGTGGACGGCTTGCGCAAGGGCTTTCCGGATCAGCTGCCATGACACGCTGGAACGAAACCGTCGACGTCGTGGTGGTCGGCTGCGGTTTTGCGGGCGCCATTGCGGCGATCACGGCGCACGACGCCGGGGCCCGGGTGCTGGTGCTCGAGAAGATGCCCGACCCCGGCGGCATCTCGGCCTGCTCGTTCGGTGGCGTGCGCAGCGCGGCCGACGCGGGGGCAGCATTCGCCTACCTGAAGCGCACCAATCGTGACACGGCGCCCGAATCGGTGTTGCGGGCACTGGCGCAGGGAATGACACGCCTGCCGCGGCAGGTGCAGACGCTGGCGCGCGCGGCAGGCGCCACCACATCGGTGCGGCCGTCAGCGGCCAACTACCCGTTCGAGGGAAACGACACCTTCGCGTTTGTGAATATCGAGACGGTGGATAACTTCGAACCCGCGCGCGCCTACCCGCACGTGCATGGCGCACCCGGCGGTGTGTTGCTGTTCGAGGTGCTGCGACGCAACCTGGCCTTGCGCGGCATTGAAGTTCGCACCGGCAGCCGGGTCCAGCGCCTGCTGTGCGACAGGGCAGGCGCGCTGCAAGGGCTCGAGACGCGCACCGGACGCCGCTCGTCGACCGTGCGTGCTCGCCGGGGTGTCGTATTGGCCTGTGGGGGATTTGAAGGGGATGCGGCCATGCAGCGCGCGTATTGGCCCGAAGGCGCGGTGCTGCCTGCGGCCTTTCGCGGCAACACAGGCGACGGCATTCGCATGGCGCAGATCCTGGGCGCAGATCTCTGGCACATGTGGCACTACCACGGCTCCTACGGCTTCCGGCATGTGGACACCGCCTACCCATTCGGCATTCGCACCAAAAGACTGCCCGACTGGCAACCTGGCACCCCGCTGCGCGGGGACGTGGCCATGCCCTGGATACTGCTGGACCAGCGGGGCCGACGCTTCATGAACGAATATGACCCCTACGTACAGGACACCGGCGCACGGCCCTTCACACGTTATGACCCGCAGACGCAGGACTATGCCTGCACGCCGGCATGGCTGATTGCCGACGCAAATGGCGCTGCGCGGTACCCGTTTGGCCGGCCAACCTCCCACGAACGTGGCATCGGTTATGAATGGAGCGCCGACAACCGTCGGGAGCTGGCTTCGGGCCTGCTGCGCAGTGCGGCCAGCATGCAGGAACTGGCCCGCCAGATCGGCCTGCCCAAGGCTGAACTGGAGGTGGCGCTGGACCGCTGGAACGCGGCCTGCGCGCGCCAGCAGGACACGGACTGGGGCCGCCCGCCCACCAGCATGCTGCCGATCCACCAGGCGCCATTTGTCTGGGCGCCAGTCTGGCCCGTGGTATCCAACACCCAGGGCGGGCCGGTGCACGACGCGGCCCAACGTATCCTGCGCCCCGACGGCAGTCCGATCGATCGCCTGTACGCAGCCGGCGAAATGGGCTCGGTGTTCGGCCACCTGTATATGTCAGGTGGCAATATCGCCGAGTGTTTCGTGGGCGGCCGTGTCGCCGGCCACGGCGCGGCGCGGCTAATGCCCAGCTGAGGCTCTAGAGCGCGGCAAGCAGCGCGTCAACGAACATCGCCCCCACGTCGAAGCCGGTCTGGTCGGTGATTTCCTGAAAGCAGGTGGGACTGGTCACGTTGATCTCCGTGACCTTGTCGCCGATCACATCCAACCCTACCAGCAGCAGGCCGCGCGCGGCGAGCACCGGGCCAATGGCTTCAGCGATCTCGCGGTCGCGCGCGGTGAGCGGCTGTGCCACGCCCTTGCCGCCGGCAGCCAGATTGCCCCGCACCTCGCCGCCCTGGGGGATACGCGCCAGACAAAACGGAGCAGGCCTGCCGCCAATGATGAGAATCCGTTTGTCACCCTGCGCTATTTCGGGAAGGAATTTCTGCACCATCACCGACTGCGCGCCGTACCGGTTGAGCGTCTCGATGATGGCACCCAGATTGAGACCGTCTTCGCGCACACGAAAGATCCCGGTGCCGCCCATGCCATCGAGCGGCTTGAGGATGATGTCCCGGTGTTGCGCGTGAAAGCGCCGGATTTCCTGCGCGCTGCGCGTGACGAGTGTCGGCCCGCAGAACTGGGCGAACTCCATGATCGCCAGTTTTTCCGGATGGTCGCGCAAGGCACGCGCCTTGTTGAAGACGCGGGCACCCTCGCGTTCGGCCTGCTCGAGCAGGTGGGTCGCGTAGAAGTACTCCGAGTCGAAGGGCGGGTCCTTGCGCATCACCACCGCAGTGAAGTCGCGCAGGGCGCGTGTCGCAGGTTCACCGCCGGGCTGGTGGAACCAGGCGTCGGGCTGGCCAGTCAATTCAATATCACGGACCCGCGACTGGACCATGCCACCGCTTTCCCACACCAGGTCGGCGGGCCCGCAAGCCGACAGGCGGTGGCCGCGCTTTTGCAGTTCCCGCATCATCGCGAACGTGGTGTCCTTGTAGATCTTGAACGATTCGAGCGGGTCGGCAACAAAAAGGATGTGCATAGGACGGGGTGGCATCAGCGAACGCTGCGGCCATATTGTTGCACCACCAGCGCGACGGCACCGGCCACGACACCCCAGAAGGCCGAGCCGACACCTGCAACCACAACCCCGCTGAGTGTCACCAGGAAGGTGATGGCCGCAGCCTCGCGGTGCTGCGCGTCCTGCAAAGCAACGGACAGCGCGCTCGCGATCGTTCCCAGCAAGGCGAGTCCGGCTATGGCCGCCACCAGTTCCTTCGGGAACGCCGTCAGTACGCCGGTGATGGTGGCGCCCAGCAAACCGATGACCACGTAGAGAGCGCCACACGAGACGGCTGCGGTGTAGCGGCGCGCCGGGTCGCGGTGTGCTTCCGGACCCATGCAGATAGCGGCCGTGATGGCGCTGAGGTTCAAGGCGAAGGCGCCAAACGGAGCCAGTACCAGCGTTGCAACACCCGTCAACGTGATGATGCGCGACAGGGGCAATCCGTCGGGGCCGCCATAGCCCGCCGCGCGGATGGCGGCCACACCCGGCAGATTCTGCGAGGCCATGGTCACGACGAACAGGGGGAGCGCCAGGCTGACCGTCGCGGCCCAGCCGAAGTGCGGCATCGTGAACACCGGCATGGCCATTTCCAGCGCGACGCCGGAGCCGGAAAACTGCCCTTGCGCCGCCACCCAGGTCACGCCCGAGAGCAGGGTCCATACCACGGCATAACGCGGAGCAAGGCGTTTGCCGAACAGGTAGGTCAAGAGCATCAGGAGCACCAGCATCAGCGCGCTCTGCGCGGCGGCAAAAGCCTGGATGCCAAATCGCGACAGGACGCCCGCCAGAAGCGCCGAGGCAATCGCCATCGGAATGCGGTTCATGATGCGCTCAAACCATCCGGTGACACCAAACAACGTGACCAACAAGGCACTGACGATGAAAGCACCAACGGCGTCGGCCATCGTGAATCCACCGGCCAGGCCAGCGGTCGCCAGCACCGCTGCGCCGGGAGTCGACCAGGCCACCATCACCGGCTTGCGCAGCCACAACGATGGAACCAGTGAGCACAGGCCCATACCCAGGCCAAGCGCCCACATCCAGGACGATATCTGCGCCGGCGTCGCGCCAAACGCAAGGGCGGCCTGGAATACGATGGCGACGGAACTGGTAAAACCCACCAACACGGCCACGAAGCCGGCGGTGAATGCGGAAAGGCTCAGGTCCCGGAAAAATCGCATCGGGCGATTGTGCCGGGTTCACGGCCGCTGACGGCCCGACTCGGAACCGGCACCGGCATCGGCACCGGCTCAGATCTCGATCTTCGAGCCGAGCTCAACGACGGCGTTGTTGGGCAGGTTGAGGAAGTCGGCCGCAGCACTGGCGTTGTGATGCATCTGCGCAAAGATTTTTTCGCGCCATTGCGCCATCCCGCTGCCAATGGTCGGCACGACGGTGTCGCGTGAGAGGAAGTAACTGGTCGTCATGGCATCGAGATCGCAGCCGCGCCCCTTGATCTGCTGCAGCGCCTTGGGTACGTCCGGATCGTTCTTGAAGCCGTAATGGATCGTCACCTGCCAGCATTGGTGGCCCAGGGATTCGATGGCCAGGCGCTTATCCAGCCCTATCCAGGGCACTTCGTGATTGCGCACGGTGACAAACAGATTGTTCTCGTGCAACACCTTGTTGTGCTTGAGGTTGTGCAACAACGCATTGGGCACGGTGCCCGACTCGGCCGTCAGGAACACGGCGGTGCCGTCCACGCGCGTCGGCGGGCTCACGAATACGGCCTCCAGAAAGCTGCCCAAATCGATGGCGTCGGCGCGCAGCTTTTCGTTGAGCAGCTGGCGGCCTTGCTTCCAGGTGATCATGAGGGTGAAGATGACCCCACCGATTACCAACGGGAACCAGCCGCCCTGGAACAACTTGAGCAGGTTGGACGCGAAAAAGGCGAAATCCACGATGAAGAACCAGCCCGTCGCGGCCACGCACAGGGCGAGCGGGTAGTTCCATTTGTAGCGGATCACATAGAAAGTAAGGATGGTAGTGATCAGCATGTCGGTGCACACGGCGATACCGTAGGCCGCGGCAAGGTTGCTGGACGAACGGAACATCACCACGGCCAGCACGATGGTCGCGAAAAGGCCCCAGTTGACCAGCGGAATGTATATCTGGCCGGTTTCGCGCACGCTGGTGTGCTCAATGTGCAGTCGCGGCAGGTAGCCCAGCTGGATCACCTGCTTGGTCACGCTGAATGCGCCGGTGATGAGCAGGTAGAACGGGTTCTTCACCGCTTCCGGATTCTTCAGCAACAAAGCGCCTTGCCCGAAGTAGTTCAGCGTCAGCGCCGGCATCACCACCGTAAACCAGGCCAGACGTATGGGCTTCTTGCCAAAATGCCCGAGGTCGGCGTAGAGCGCCTCGGCACCCGTCACACACAGCACCACCGCGCCCAGGATGATGAAGGTGATGCCGGGATTCGACAGCATGAACCCCAGCGCATAGTGCGGACTGACGGCCTTGAGGATGGCCGGATTGCTGGCAATGTGCACTATGCCGAGCAAGGCAATCACCAGGAACCAGACCATGGTCAAAGGGCCGAAGAATCGCCCGATGCCGCCAGTCCCTCTCTTTTGCACTGCAAAAAGGCAAAAAAGAATGACCAGCGTGAGGGGTATCACGAAGCGCGAAAACGCCGGCGACACCACTTCCAGCCCCTCGACTGCCGACAGCACGGAGATGGCCGGCGTGATGACACCGTCACCATAAAAGAGCGAAGTGCCGAAAATTCCGACCACCAGAAGCACACGGCGCAAACGCGGGCTGCCTTTGACGGCCTGCGAGGCCAGCGCCAGCATCGCCACCAGTCCACCCTCGCCGTTGTTGTCGGCGCGCAGCACCAGCACCACATACTTCACCGAAACGATGGTCGTCAGCGTCCAGAAGAAAATGGACAGGATGCCGAAGACATTGTCCGGGGTGAACGGCACGTGCCCGGAATTGAAGACTTCCTTGAGCGCATACAGGACACTGGTGCCAATGTCTCCATACACGACACCGATGGCGCCGAGGGTGAGGGTGGCTAGCGAGGATTTTGACGCGGACACAAAATAACCCGGTCGTTCACTGCACCGGGTTTCGTTACCAACAAGCCATGAATTGTGCGCCTGCCTGCGTGCGCGCGGGACAGCCGCTCACCTTAATCTGTAGTCAAGGCCCCCATATGTTGCAATGCAACAACTGTCGCATGCATCCTCAACTAAAGGCCTCTGCTTCGGGGTCGGTCGCCTCCAGCTCATAACTCGCCGACAACATGGCAAGGCGGCCGATGACGCCATACATGTAGAAACGGTTGGGTGCGCTCGCGCCCGGCACCACGCCCAATTGAGGTAAGTGGGTACTATCAGGAAAGGCCAATGGTACGAACTCCGAACCAGGCACACAGAGGTCTTCGTCCACACCGCGCCCGGCATGCACGCGGTAGAAGCCGCCTACGACATAGCGGTCCATCATGTAGACCACCGGTTCGGCCACCGCTCCATGCATGCGTTCGTTGGTCAGAACGCCCTCCTGCACGATCAGTTCGGCCGTTTTCTGACCCATGGCGGCCAAAGCCGGATCCCCAAACGACGGCAGAGACTGCAGATCCCTGGCATCGCGCACCATCTTGATAGCCATACCGGTGTCGCTGTCGTCGGCCTTGATCGCCACAAATGGCCTCTCGTTGATTCCGTACTCCTTGTATTTGCGCCGAATCTTGGTCAGCAGCGCGTCGACATGGCCCGCCAGCACATCGCGGCCGGCGGGGGTTGTCAGATTGACGGCACCACACTTGCCGAACATCGGGTTGATCAACCAGGGGTCAACGCCAATCAATTTGCCGAACCGCTTGGACACTTCCTCGTAACTCTGGAAATGGCGGCTCTTGCGCCGCGTGGGCCACGCCGCATGCAGCGGTGGCAACAGGTATTGCTCGTGGATATCTTCCAGGATGCCGGGGACACCGGCGATCAGGTCGTTGTTGAGCAGGATGGTGCAGGGATCGAAATCCTTCACCCCCAGGCGGCGCTTGCCACGCACCACTGGCTCAAGGCGCACGGACTCACCCGTGGGAAGGCGGATTTCGGCAGCCTTCTTGACATCCGGGTCAATGGATCCGATGCGCACGTTCATCCCGGCCATGTGGAAGATGCGGCGCAACTGCGCTACGTTGGCCAGGTAGAAAGAATCTGCGGTGTCGTTGTGGGGAACAATCAGCAGGTTGCGCGCTTCCGGGCAGATTTTTTCGATGGCAGCCATCGCGGCCTGCACTGCCAGGGGCAGCATGGCGGGGGTAAGGTGGTTCCAGCCGCTCGGGTGAAGGTCGGTGCCGACCGGCGCCAGCTTGAAGCCCGCGTTGCGGATGTCCACCGAGCTGTAAAACGGAGGCGTATGCTCCATCCACTCCAGCCGGAACCAGCGCTCGATGGCCGGCATGGAATCCAGGATACGTTGCTCTAGCTCGTTGATCGGGCCGGTGAGCGCCGTGACAAGATGTGGAACCATGAAAGAGGCTTGGATGAACGGGGTAGGATAACCCTTCCAATTCTAGGGAAAGGTCGCGCAGGTCTTTGTGACTTGGGGGCGACCGGGTTGGTTCCAAGCCCGACCCGATGAAACCCGCAAATAATCTGCCACCAAGGCATTCCTGCACAACAAGGCAATCCCGATGCAATACCGCAATCTCGGAAAAAGCAACCTGAAGGTGTCTGCCCTGTGCCTGGGCAGCATGATGTTCGCAGACCAGACCGACAGCGCGGAAGCCGGCCGCATCGTCGCGGATGCGCATGAACATGGTGTGAATTTCATCGATACCGCTGACGTCTACAGCCGCGGCGGCTCCGAGGAAATGGTTGGCACACTGATCCAGGCGCAACGCGCAGACTGGGTGCTTGCCACCAAGCTGGGCAACCCGATGTCCGCTCGGATCAATGAAGGGCACTATTCGCGCAGCTGGATGCTGCGCGCAGTCGAAGCCAGCCTGCGCCGGCTGCAGACGGACTGGATCGATATCTATTACCTGCACCGCGACTACGACGGCATGGATCTGGCCGAGGCGCTGCAGGCGCTGGACGCCATGTTGCGAGCCGGCAAGATCCGCTATTGGGGCGTGTCCAACTTTCGCGGCTGGCGTATCAGCGAAATGGTTCATTTGGCGAAACAGATAGGCATGCCCGGCCCGGTCGTTTGCCAGCCGTACTACAACCTGCTCAACCGCATGCCCGAAGTGGAAGTGTTGCCGGCCTGCCGCTACCACGGCATCGGTGTGGCTTCCTACAGCCCGATCGCGCGCGGTGTGCTGACCGGGAAGTACGCGCCCGGCGCCGCGCCCGTTGCCGGCAGCCGCGCCGCACGCGCCGACAAGCGCATGATGGATACCGAGTTCCGTCAGGAGTCGCTGGACATCGCCCGCACGCTGGCCACCCACGCCAGCACGCGTGGGGTGACGCTGGCGCAGTTTGCGACCGCCTGGGTTCTTGCCAACCAGATCACCACTTCGGTGATCGCCGGGCCGCGTACGCTGGCCCAGTGGGTGGACTACCTGCCCGCGCTGGACTTCCAGGTAACGGCGCAGGACGAGGACCTGGTAGACGGTCTTGTCAGGCCCGGCCATCCGTCCACGGCCGGCTATACCGATCCGGCCTACCCCCTGAATGGACGGATAACGGTCTGGTGAAAGTTTTCTACGGCTGGCGCATGGCAGGTGCTGCGTGCGGCATCCAGTTCATGTTTTCCGCCTTGCTGAGCCAGGCATTCGGCGCCTATGTGGCGGTCCTGTCGGAGGAACGCGGCTGGAGCAAGACGGCCCTGTCGGGCGCGGCGGCCCTGCAGTCCGTGGAGTCGGCGATCATGGGGCCGGTTCTGGGGTGGTTCATGGACCGCTTCGGGCCGCAGAACATGATCCGCGTCGGCGTCGTCGTCTTCGCAGCCGGCTTCTTTGCACTGAGCCAGATCAACAGCATCGGGGACTTCTACCTGTGTGCCATTGCCTTGGCAGTCGGCGCCAGCCTGGGCGGCTATTTCCCCCTCACGGTGGCGCTGATCCAATGGTTCGAGCGGTACCGCGCACGCGCGCTCTCCATCATGAGTCTGGGATTGGCTCTGGGTGGCCTGGCAGTGCCCGTCATCGCGTGGTCCATGCACCAGTACGGCTGGCGCGCTACAGCTTTCGCCTCCGGATTGATCGCCCTCGTGGTGGGCTTGCCGTTGGCCACGACCATCCGGCGCCGGCCGCAAGACCATGGTGAAACCATCGACGGCCTACCCGCGCCAGCGGCGGCCGCCCAGGTTGCCGATACACCTGCGAGTGCCCACCCAGGCGAGTTCACGGTCGGCCAGGCGCTGCGAACCCGGGCCTTCTGGTTGCTGGCCCTGGGCCACGCGTTCGCCCTGCTGGTGGTGACAGCGGTCAACGTGCACGGTATTGCCCATATGAAGGAGGGACTGGGTTACACCGTGCAGCAGGCGGCGCTGGTGGTGATGCTGTTGACAGTTGGCCAAGTGGCCGGGGTGCTGCTCGGCGTGCGCCTGGGTGATCGCTACGAGAAGCGCTACATCGCAGCCCTGTGCATGCTCGGCCACGCCATCGGCCTGCTGCTGCTGACCTACGCCTCCACAGCGCTTGAAGTTGGCGCCTTCGCCATCCTGCATGGGGTGGCCTGGGGCCTGCGCGGACCGTTCATGCAGGCCATCCGGGCGGATTACTTCGGACGCAATGCGATTGGCATGATTCTGGGCCTGTCGTCGATGGTCATCGCGCTCGGACAGATCGCCGGCCCGATGGTCGCCGGTGTCATGGCCGACCTGACCGGCAACTACCGGGCCGGCTTCACCACGCTGGCGCTGCTGGCCGGTTGCGGGTCTGTACTGTTCTTGATGGCCAGGAAGCCGCAATGGCGCTGATGCAGCACGAGGCCGCCACGGCAGGCTAGGAGCCTGGGCGGCAGAAATCCGCCATTTTTTCACCCAGGAGTACTGCACGCCCGGCTTCCCAGTCCGCGTTGAACTCGGTAGGCCCGGGTGGGAGCAGCATCACCACCGTCGACCCCAGCAGAAAGCGCCCCATCTCCTGGCCCTGCGCCAGTTCAACCCTGCCCTCGGCATACGTCCATTCGCGCAACCGGCCCGGGCGCGGCGGACTCACCACCCCATGCCAGACAGTTGCCATGCTGCCGACAATCGTGGCGCCCACCAGAACCAGAACGAATGGGCCGCGCGCTGACTCGAAAACACAGACGACGCGTTCGTTGCGTGCAAAAAGCCCCGGCACACCGCGCGCCGTTGTCGGGTTGACCGAGAACAGCGCACCCGGCACGTGGATCATGCGGGTCAATCGGCCGTCGCATGGCATGTGGATGCGGTGGTAGTCGCGCGGACTCAAGTACAGGGTCGCGAAGTGCCCGTCCTGAAATTGGGCTGCCAGCCCGGCATCGCCACCCACCAGGGCGGTCGCGCTGTAGCGGTGCCCTTTGGCCTGGAAGATCTCACCGTGCCGGATTGCGCCAAACTGGCTGATGGCGCCGTCCACCGGGCAGACCAGGTCGACCCTGCTTATCGGTCGCGCGGCCACCTTGAGCGCGCGTGTAAAAAACTCATTGAAGCTCTGGTAGTTGCGGATGTCCGGGTCGGCGGCTTCCGCCATGTTGACCCGGTAGCGTCGGACGAACCACTGGATCAACCGCGTGGTCAGGCCACCCGCTTCCCGCGTGGCAACCCACCCGGCGAACCGCGTCAAAGCCTGCTTGGGCATCAGGTACTGCGGCAAAACGGCTAGGCGATCACGCACTGAAGTCCAGGGTAGGCAAAATGGTGCGGGATTATATCGACCACCCAATGCCTGCCCGACTACCGCGCATGACCAGCCGCATACCCCCCATCCAGTGCCTGCTTACCTTTGAAGCATTGGCCCGCCTGCGCAGCGTGACACAAACCGCCGACGAGCTTTTCGTGACGCCAAGCGCAGTAAGCCACCGCGTCAAGCAGCTCGAACAGATCATCGGCACCAAGTTGTTCGGGCGTGCCGATTTTTCATTGACAACCGAGGGCAGCGAATACCTTGCGCACGTACGCGACGGGCTGGACCGTCTGCAGCGTTTTCCCGGGCGGGCCGCGGCACCCGGCAAGCGCAAGTTGCGGCTGGCGGTAACCCCCACCTTCGCGCGCTCCATCCTGATTCCGCGTTTGCGCCACTTCACCGAGGCCTACCCGGAGATCGACGTCACGTTGCAGGTGTCGATTCCGCTGCTCGATGTCGTTGCGGAAGACGCTGACCTGATGGTGCGTTTCGGTACCGGCCGTTATGCCGATGTGGAGCATCTTTGCCTGATGAAGGATGTGGTGACCCCCCTGGCGTCCCCCGCCTACCTGCGTGAACGCGGGCCGTTTGGAGCGGCGGAGGATCTCGAAGGGGAGTCCTTGCTGCGCAGTCCCCTCGAGCCATGGCGCACGTGGTTCGCGGCCAACCGGCTGGACTGGCCGGAACCTGTAGATGGGTCGCAGTTCAACGACGTCGGCCTGATGTGTGATGCGGCAGCCGCAGGCATGGGTATTGGCTTGATACGGCTCAAGCTCGGCGCGCCCTGGCTGGACAACGGCACGCTGGTGCGCCTGTTTGACCAGAACGTACCCAGCCCCCATGCGCACTACCTGTGCTGGCGCACCGGCAGCATGGATCGATGGGAATGCGCCGCATTCGCCGAGTGGCTGAAAAAGAGCATCGGGCCTTGATCCGGCTGCGCGAATTTCACGCGAGCCGCAAAAAAACGTCATCCCGGCCCGCTTCTGCTGCACTACAGTGGCAAACGATGAACCCCGCTTTTCCCGACCTGCCATGAACGCGCCTGCCACCAGCGCACAGGCGCAACCCATGTATCGTGCCGAGCGGCAGGCGCAAATCGTTGCGGCGCTGCAAGGGCATTTGCCGGCACATGCCTTGTTGTGGAACCACGAGGACACGACACCGTACGAATGTGACGGCTTGACTGCCTACCGACAGCGCCCGTTGGTAGTTGCCCTGCCGGAGACCGACGCGCAGGTGCAGGCACTGCTGCGCATCTGCCACCAAATGGACATACCGGTGGTGGCGCGCGGTGCCGGTACCGGCCTGTCGGGCGGCGCAATGCCCCATGCGCTGGGTGTCACACTGAGTCTGGCGAAGTTCAACCGCATTTTGAAGGTAGACCGGCTCAGCCGAACGGCAACCGTGCAGTGTGGCGTGCGCAATCTGGCTATCAGCGAAGCGGCCGCGCCGCTGGGTATGTACTACGCACCCGATCCGTCCAGCCAGATTGCCTGCACCATCGGTGGCAATGTGGCAGAGAACTCTGGCGGCGTGCACTGCCTGAAGTATGGGCTCACATTGCACAACGTACTGCGCGTGCGTGGTTTTACGGCGCAGGGCGAACCGGTGGAGTTCGGTTCAACGGCGCTGGATGTACCCGGGCTCGATCTGCTGGCGCTGGTGATCGGCTCCGAAGGCATGCTGGCCGTTACAACCGAAGTTACGGTGAAGCTGATTCCAAAACCGCAACTGGCACGCTGCATCATGGCCAGCTTTGACGACATTCGCAAGGCCGGCGACGCCGTAGCGGCCGTCATTGCGGCGGGCATCATTCCAGCGGGTCTGGAAATGATGGACAAACCCATGACAGCGGCGGTCGAGGACTTTGTACACGCCGGTTATGACCTGCAGGCCGAGGCCATCCTGCTGTGCGAAAGTGACGGCACGCACGAAGAGGTGGCCGAGGAGATCGGGCGAATGTGCGATGTCTTGACCCGCCACGGGGCAACGGCGCTGGCGGTGAGCCGCGACGAGGCGGAACGCCTGCGATTCTGGAGCGGGCGCAAAAACGCGTTTCCGGCCAGCGGGCGCATCAGCCCCGACTACATGTGCATGGATTCAACCATTCCACGCAAACGCCTGGCGGACATCCTGCTCGCCATCCAGCAAATGGAGCAGACCTACGGGCTGCGCTGCGCCAATGTTTTTCATGCTGGCGACGGGAACCTCCATCCCCTGATCCTGTTCGACGCCAACGATCCGGATCAGTTGCGCCGATGCGAGCTGTTCGGCGCCGACATCCTGGAGACCAGCGTTGCCATGGGGGGCACGGTCACGGGAGAACACGGCGTTGGCGTCGAGAAGCTCAACTCCATGTGTGTGCAGTTCAGCGCAGCGGAGAACGCACAGATGCTGGGGGTCAAGAGCGCCTTTGACGGGTCTGGTCTGCTCAACCCTGGCAAGGTCATTCCTACCTTGCAACGGTGCGCAGAATATGGACGGGAGCTGATTCGGGGCGATCGGCCAGTGAAGCCGGCTTTCCAAGGGATAGCGCGCTTCTAAAGCGCGGAATAAGTCCGGACGCTGCGAGAAAGCGTGAATTTTTCCTCATAAGTTACCAATTGTGTCATTACACTGCGTGATTCACTGGCGCCCGGAGCAATTTCCGGCTAGTTTCACGAAATGTCATCGGCTCCAGACTCCACCAGCTCCGCTGAGTACCTCAACGGAAGTCATCGGGCGTGTCCGCAGTGCGACCTGCCGCTGGACCGCATACGGCGCCGGGCGATTGATCGTCTGACCAGCCTGTTTGTACCGGTGCAGCGTTACCGGTGCCGCAGTTTCACCTGCCGCTGGGAGGGCAACCTGAAGGTGATGTCGACTGAGGCGAACGCCCCCTCGCGCCCCTGATTACTTCGCAATGCCGGCGCGCTCGAGCAGGTCCGAGACCAGTTCCAGGCGCACCAGAGGGTTGTCCAGCGCCATCAGGCGCTGCTTGAGTTGCTGTGGCGCAGTCATCAACTCGCACCAGCGATTGGCCACCCAACCGCAATCGTCCAGTAGATACGGGCTGTCCATCGGCATCTGGTCCGGCGGCACACCACGCTCTTGCAAGGCCTTGATCATGCGTCCCAGCGCATCGGCCACGCGTTGCAAATCGGCCGGAACGGACAGGCGCTGGTCCTGCGCCATACGCTCCACATCGGCCACCCACAGGCCATGTTTCAGTCGCTCCCGGCGCGTAACCGTGAAGCGCTGGGTGCCACCACACCGAATCACCATCAGGCCGGGTTGCGGCACGGAAAACTCCTGGATCATGGCGAGCGTGCCGACCGCATCGAAGGCCTCATCGGCAAAGGCGTCGCCCTGGGGGCGCTGTACTTCGGAGCCCTGGCTCAGCGCAACCACTCCAAACGGGGCGCCGATCTTCTGGCACTTGCCGATCATGTCGAGATAACGCACCTCGAAAATCCGCAAGGGCAGCACCCCGCCGGGGTACAGAACGGTACCCAGCGGGAACAACGGCAGAGCCTTGAGCGTCAGCGGCTCGGACACAACGAGTCAGGCGGGCAGCGCAGCGCGCACCGGTGCGCTGGCGCCCACCAGCCCCATCTGGTCCAGTGCGGCCTCCAGATGTTTCACCGTCCGGTCAATGTTGTGCAACTTTTCCAGGCCAAAGAGGCCGACGCGGAATGTCTTGAAATCCGCCCCCTCGTCACACTGCAACGGGACACCCGCCGCGGTCTGCAGCCCGAGGCCGAGAAACTTCTTGCTCGACTGGATATCGGCGTCATCGGTGTAACTCACCACCACGCCCGGCGCCTGGAATCCTGCAGCAGCCACACTCTGGATACCGCGCGAAACAAACAGTGCGCGCACCTTGTCGCCCAGTTCCTGCTGCTCAGCGCGCACCTTGGAAAATCCATAACGCTGCGTCTCCTGCATCACCTCGCGCAGGCGCGTCAGTGCATCGGTGGGCATGGTCGCGTGGTAGGCATGGCCACCCGACTCATACGCTTCCATGATCTGCATCCACTTGCGCAGGTCGCAGGCAAAACTGCTGCTGGTGGTGGAATCGATGCGTTCGCGCGCCAGTTCGCTGAGCATCACCATGGCGCAGCAGGGCGATCCGCTCCATCCCTTTTGCGGCGCGCTCACGAGAACGTCGATGCCGCAATCCACCATGTCGACCCACATGGCCCCCGAGGCAATGCAGTCGAGCACAAACAGGCCCCCGACGGAATGCACCGCGTCGGCCACCGAGCGCATGTAGCCGTCGGGCAGGATCATGCCGGACGATGTCTCCACATGCGGCGCGAACACCACGTCGGGATGCTCGGCGCGGATGCTGGCCACCACCTCGTCGATCGGCGCCGGCGCGAACGGCGCAGTGGCACCGGTGCCAACCCGGCGCGCCTTGTGCACGATGGACTGGGCGGGAATCCTGCCCATGTCAAAAATCTGCGTCCAGCGATAACTGAACCAACCATTGCGGATCACCAGCACATGTTTGCCGCCAGCAAACTGCCTCGCCACGGCCTCCATGCCGAACGTACCGCTGCCAGGCACCAGCACCGTGGACTTCGC
>JANNDB010000085.1:0-3927 GCA_031387285.1 Betaproteobacteria bacterium
CGTCATTCTTGTGCTGCTGCCAGAAATCTTCCGGCCGCTGGCCGACTACCGCCAGGCCGTCTATGGCCTGCTGCTGGTGGTGGTCATGGCCTACCTGCCGTTCGGCGTGTATGACACCATCGTCATGAAACTGCACAACCGCCGCCTTGCGCGCGCCGGGGTGCGGGTGAGCGCATGAGTTCGCTGGTACTCAAGGGCGTTGGAAAGCGCTTCGGTGGCCTGCAGGCTGTGGCGCCGTTCGACATGGAAATAGCGCGCGGCAGGATCACCGGTTTGATCGGGCCCAATGGCGCCGGCAAGACGACGGTGGTCAACCTGATCACCGGTGTCTACAAGCTCAGCCAGGGAAGCATCCACTTCGGCGACATCGACCTGACGGAGGCGCCGCGCCATGAAGTCGCGCGTGCCGGGCTGGCGCGCACCTACCAGACCATCCGTCTGCTGCCGGACGCCACGGTCGTCGCCAACGTGATGATCGGCATGTACCGGCACCAGAAAACATCCCTGTTGTCGCAATTGTTCGGCCTGCCGTCCTCGCGCGCGGAGACCGCACGCTTTCGTGAGGAAGTGTTCGGCCTGCTCGATCGCTTCGGCATGACGCGGTATGCCGATTACCCTGCAGGAGCGCTTTCATATGGCGACCAACGCCGCGTGGAGATGATGCGTGCGCTCGCGCTCAAGCCCGAAGTGCTGCTGCTCGATGAACCGGTGGCCGGCATCAATGACGTCGAGGCCGCCAAGCTGGGTGAAATTTTTCGTTCCCTCGCGACCGAGGGGGCAGGCATGGCCGTGCTGCTGATCGAGCACAACATGCGGTTCGTCACCAACCTGTGTGACTATGTGTACGTTCTGGACAGCGGCGAGTTGATTGCGCAAGGCACTGCGGCGCAAGTGGTCAACAACCCGGTGGTCATCAAGGCGTATCTGGGCGAGTCCGAAGATGCTTGAGATCAGAGACCTGCACGCAGGGTACAGCGGCAACGAGGTGTTGCACGGCGTATCGCTGGATGTCGCCGAGGGCGAGATGGTCGCCATCATCGGCCCGAACGGCGCCGGAAAGTCGACGCTGCTCAACTGCATCAGCGGCCTCCTGCCGACGACGGGCGGCAGCATCAAGCTGGCTGGCGCCGACATCACCGGCGAGGCTGCCTTCCGGATCTCGCGCAGCGGTTTGCTGCAGGTTCCTGAAGGCCGGCAAATCCTGGGTGAACTCACGGTCCTGGAAAACCTGCAACTGGGGGCCACGGCACTGCACCGGCGCAAGCCCACGCACGATCTGCGTCGCATCTATGCACTCTTTCCCATCCTGGAAGAGCGCAACCAGCAACGCGCGGGCTCGCTTTCCGGGGGGCAGCAGCAGATGCTGGCCATTGGACGAGCCCTGATGGGCGGGCCACGCCTCTTGTTGCTGGATGAACCCAGCCTGGGTCTTTCGCCGCTGCTGGCCCAGACGGTACTGGGCGCGCTGCGCGAACTCAACCGCGCCGGCCTCACGATCTTGCTGGTGGAGCAAAATGCGCGTCAGGCCTTGCGCTCGACCAACCGGGCCTATCTGATAGAGCAGGGCAAAGTGGTTCAGAGCGGCAGCAGCGATTCGCTGGCGCAGGATCCCACGGTCATCGCGCACTACCTTGGGCAGGCGCAAAGCGTCGCCAGCCGTACACCGGCGGCGGCTTGAAGGAGTTGTGTGGTGGGCCATGCAGCAGTCAGGGCGGAGGTATTGGAGGCCATCCACGGGTTGGCTTCCTACGGGCTTGGCCCCGGCATTGGCGGCCATGTCTCCATGCGTGTTCCGGGCGCAGAGCAGTTCTGCATCAACGCCTTTGACCGTAGCTTCGAGGAAATGCGATTGCAGGATATCGCCCTGCTCGACATGGACGGAAACGTACTCGAATGCGAAACCCACGTGAGCCCGGGGCTGACGTTCCACCATGGCATTTACCGCCAGCGCACCGACGTGCGCGCCATCGTGCATACCCACGGGTTCTGGATGACGGCGCAGGCAGCCTTCGGGCGCCCGTTGCGTTGCCTGCACAACCTTGCGACCTATTTTGAAGGGCGCACCTGTGTCAGCACTAGTGACGACTTTGCCGCCATCGGGCCTGCGCTGCGTGCGCACGATGTTGCGATCGTCATACCCTGGCACGGGGTCATCACAGTCGGCGGTAGCATTGCCGAAGCGGCCGCGCTGCATGTGACCTACGACTACGCCGCCCGGCTGGACGTGACGTTGCCGGCCGACACGCCCCTCATGCCGGCGCATTGGCGCGACGAGGTCGTGCAGGTACTGAAGGGCACCAGTTACATTGATCTGACCTGGAACGTCATCCGCCGGCGTGGCGCCGATGCGTTCAACGGCAAGCGCGTCATTCCCGGGTTGCCTTCGTGAAGGCAGCCATTTCACCAACCCAAAGGAGCACGAACATGGATGCAGTCAAGGAACACTCAACCACCGGCGCGGCGTCGCCCAAGGTGCAATTTGACGTTCAGCCGCTCTCGTGGCGGCTGGGCTCCGAGATACTGGGGCTCGATCTCCGCAACAGCGACGCCATATCGGATGCCAGCATACGGGCCATGTGGAAGCTGCTCGGGGAACGCGGCATCCTGCTGTTTCGCAAACAGGGCCTGAACCATGACCAGCACCTGGCCTTCACGCGGCGTTTCGGTCCGCTGGCGGTGACCGGTCTGACCTCGCGTTATGCACCTGAAGGGTACCCGGACATCTTCACGGTGACCAATATCAAGAAGAACGGCGAGCGATCGGAGACCGAGAATGCCGCGCAGCAGTGGCACTCGGACCAGACCTTCCTGAAAGTCCCGGCGCGCGCGTCCATGCTGCGCTGCGAGATTGCGCCGCAGAACGGCGGCGACACGATGTTCGCCGACATGTGCCACGTGTACGACGACCTGTCGGACGGCCTCAAGGCCATGCTCGAACCCTTGAGAGCGTTTCACTCGCTGTTTTCCACACGTTCCAAGGTCATGCAGGGGCGCAAGTCGCTGAGCAGCGACGAGCTCAACCGTGTCGAAGGCGAGCAGGGGGCCATGCAGCCGGTCATCCTGCGCCATCCGGACAACGGCAGGAAGGCCCTGTACATCAACGAACAGTGCGTCGACCACTTCGAAGGCTGGTCGATCGAGGACAGCAAGCCGATTCTGGAGTACCTGTACAACCTCGCGACCCATCCGAAATACACCTACCGGCACCGCTGGCAACCGGGTGACGTGGTGATGTGGGACAACCGCTGCACCCAGCACTATGCGCCGCTGGACTATGACTTTGCGGCCAAGGATGCGCCCGAGAATCGCCGCCTGATGTTTCGCAGCACGCTGGCCTGACCGAGCCTGGCCATGACCGGCGCTGGATTTGAGGCACGGCCCCTGTCTTGGCAGACCGGTTCGCAAGTCAGCGGCATCGACCTGCGTCGCGCCGACGCACTGCCCGATTCGACGGTGTCCGCGCTCTGGCACCTGCTGGGCGAGCGCGGCATCCTGCTGTTTCGCGACCAGCCGCTCGACCATGAGCAGCACCTGGCCTTCACGCGCCGCCTGGGCCCGCTGGCGAAGACCGGCTTGCTGGGCAAGCACGCGCCGCCGGGCTACTCCGACCTGTTCCAGGTCACCAACATGAAGACTGACGGGGAGCGTTCGGAGACCGAGAACGCGGCCCAGCAATGGCATTCCGACCAGGCCTTCCTGGCCGTGCCGGCTCGCGCCTCGGTGTTTCGCTGCGTGCACGCGCCACAGCATGGCGGCGACACGATGTTCGCCAACATGTACCAGGCACACGATGCGCTGTCCGAAGGGCTGCGCGCAACACTGGCTGGCCTGCGCGCCTTCAATACGCTGTTTGCCACCCGCACCCTGGCACTGCGCGGACGGCGGCCGTTCAGTTCGATCGAGGAGGGTGAGCTGGAACGGCAGGGC
>JANNDB010000099.1:0-6602 GCA_031387285.1 Betaproteobacteria bacterium
TCGCCCAGTGCCAGCAGCATATGGGTCGGCGCACCACCGGCCCGTGCGCTGGCGACAGCCTGGTTCGCCCCTTTGCCACCGGGGTACGTCCTGAAAGTATGGCCCAGCACTGTCTCGCCCGGCGCCGGAATATGCGCCGCGCGCACAACAAAGTCCAGATTGGCGGAGCCCGCAACAAGAATCATGGTTAAATCAATCGTAGATTGCGCCGTCCCCCCGGGCTCACACGCTAATTTGACCTTCTGGTAAAAAGCCAGGTTGAATTATGGGCGCTCTCGCAGCACTCGTTGACAAGGAATTAGTGGCCAGCATGGGAAAGACGGTTTTTGTCAAGGTCGTGGGTTTTCGGGATGTCGAGCGTCACGCGATCAACACCTTTTTTCGCCTGTCCATGGACCGCGCGACCCGTTACTCCTTGTGGACACCCGAGGCGCCTGTACTTCCCCACATTGCGCTCATCGACGCCGAGAGTTATGAGGGCGGCATCCTGCTGGCGTCACCCAAACTCAACCCCAACCTCAAGCTGATCTGCGTGGGTGCCGGGGCGCCGGCCCATGCGTGGCGGGTGTTTGCGCGTCCGCTCAACTGGACTGCGGTCACCCATGCCATGGACCAGCTGTTTGCCAGTCAGGCCGTGGACATCGATATTTTCGACGACCAGCCCAGCACGGTCGTGCCGCCGGGCGTCCGGGTCTGCCTGATTGTGGACCCCTCGCGCGACGAGCGGCTCTATCTGCGTGCGCGCCTTGCGCTGGCCGGGCTGATCGTGGCTGACGAGGCCGAAACGGTGGGCGCCGCGGCGGTGATGGCGCGCGAGCGTCACTACGACATCGTGATCGTGAACGTCGACATGCCCGATGAACCCTGGGACCTTTTGCGCCGCCTGGTTGCGGCTAACCCGCCGATTGGAAGCGTCGTCGTGAGTGCCGCCAATGCAAACTGGGCGGTGCATGAGCGCGCCGAGCAGGCCGGCTGCCGTGCCGTGCTGGACCGTCCGTACGATCCTGGCCACGTTTTCCGCGTCCTAGAAATGATCTGACAGACGGGGCCGATCGGGGCGCACCAGCCTGGCCAGGCGCGGCGCCACGGGAAGCGGTTCCCCGTTGGCCTGGGCTGCAATCAGCTCGGCGCACAGGATGGAGTGGCTGAGGCCGCGCGAGCCCATGGCAGCGCTGATCCACAGGCTGGGGTGGGCTCCGTCTTGAAGCGCGCCGCATACCGGCATTCGGTCGGGCGTCACACAGCGCTGCCCGCGCCAGGCCTGTACCGGCTGTTGCTGCCCTGGCGCCGTGATGCGTGCGTGGGCCTGGGGCAGCAATCTGCCCAGACGTTCCAGGTTGCGCTGCGTGGCGCCGTCGTGTGACCCGTCCCCCTGCAACTCGTACGTTGCCCCGGCAAACCAGGCGCTTTCCTTTCCCACGGGTATCCCCGCCACGAAGCTGCCAGCGCCGTGCACCGGGTAGGGCGGGAAGGCGTCGCTATCGGCAGCCGAATGCAGGCCCCAGGACAACTGCCCGCCGACGCCTTGCAAACTGTCCAGGGTGGGCAACCCGGTTGCGCCACCAGCCCGTGTTGAACGCAGCAGCCGGGTGGCGTCCTGCGCGTTGCAGATAACGACATGGGCGGCGCGTGCGATACAGCTTCCCTCGCCATCCAGCAGTTCCCAACCCTGTGCCGATGGGCGCAGTGCCTGTACACGGGCGTTGCCGGCGAAGGCGGCGCCGCTGCTCTCCAGCAGCGCGTGGACAAGGCGGGCCGGCTTGATCCAGCCGGCGTGGATGTTCCAGCGCGCGCCGGCGCACACCGCACCGGTCGCCCAGGGTGGCGGTGGTGTCGGCCACGGGTAGGGTCCGCTCCAGTCATCCGCAGCGGCAGGCCGGCCGCCGGCCGCCACCGGGTCCGGATCGAGTTGCAGTACGCCAGCGGGCATCCAGTCGACGCCGCAATGCAGCGTCTCCCGGCAGGCCTGCAACGTCAGGCGGACACCGGCGCGAGAGAACTGCGAGCGCGGGTTGCCGTCTTGCGAGTGCTGCGCCACCAGCAGCCCGACAGGCAGGCCGGATGCACCAGCGGCAGGGGCCGAAAGGGCATCCAGAACTTGCACACTCCAGCCGCGCCGCGCCATGGAAGCGGCAATTGCAGCCCCGGCCAGCCCGGCACCCAATACGGCGCAGGTTGTCGCCGGGCTGGCCAAGTGGCGCCAACGGTCCCGACTGCGCTCGCCTGTCCAGGGCGGTTCGAAACGCAACCGGTGAAAGCCTGTGCTACCGTCCCCCGAGGGCGAAAAGCCAACACGCAGCAGGTCATCGGCCAGCGGCTGCGCACTGCCTGCCAAGGCGAGCGGTGTACCGGTCTGTACCAGGCGCGCCAAGGCTTTTGCGCTCCAGGCGTCCCAACCGCCGGCCGTCGCGTAGACACAATCGGCGACAAAGCGCAGGTCGCGCAGAACTTCCAGCCGAGGACCGATACACAGCGTCAGCAACAGGCGGCCAGCCTGCAGGCTGATGCGATGGGTGCCGCGGCAAAGGCCAAACCATTGATCGCGCAGGGGCGAACCCGAGTCGGGCATCCCACCTGTGGTGTCCAGCGTGCGTAACACGAGGTCGATGGACGGCGCGCACTCGCATACGACGGCGTAGTGCAGCAGGCGCGGTGCGTGGGGATCGGCCCGCCAGCAAGACCAGGTCTGCGCAAAGGCCTCGCCGGCGCCGAAGTTCAGATCCAGCACGCGCCAGGCGGCCCGACCCTGCCACACGCCGGGCAGGCCACAGGCGTCCGGTGCGCCGGTGGCAGGCAGCACCGCGGTGCCCGCGCTTTCAGGCACTCGGTGGAACGTACCCCTGGGCGGCATCGGCGCCGCCGCCGAAAAAGTGCGCTTCCATCTGGCGCGCAAGGTATTGGCGAGCGCGCAGGTCGGCCAGGTTGAGGCGGTTCTCGTTCACCAGCATCGTTTGGTGTTTCAGCCAGGCTGCCCACGCCTCCTTGCTGACTTCATTCCACAACCGCTTGCCAAGTTCACCGGGGTACGGCGGGAAATCCAGGCCTTCTGCCTCTTTGCCCAACTTGATGCAGTGAACCATGCGTGCCATGAAATGTGTCCTTGGGAATAAGTCGCTCTTGCGATGACCCAAATTGTCGCCGGTTTTGGAACCCGTCCGGGAGTTCTGGTGTCCAATCGGGTTTTGGATGGGAGTTCCGATGTTGTCTGGAGTGAGCGTGCGCCAGGTTCTGCTGGCCATGGGTGTGGGGTCCGTGGGTCTGCTGGCGTTCGGGCTCTACCTGCAGCACGTTGTCGGCCTGGAGCCTTGTCCGATGTGCATCGTGCAGCGTTACGCGCTGGTAGTTGTGGCGCTGCTCGCCGGGCTGGGCAGTGCACTTCGCGGTCGCAGGCTGCAGCTCGGCAGCATGGCGCTGGTACTCGTGACGGCGGCGTTCGGCGCATTTGTAGCGGCGCGCCAGAGCTGGTTGCAGTGGTACCCGCCCGAAGTCGTCTCCTGCGGGCGCGACTTCTACGGGATGATCGAGACTTTTCCGCTGCAGCGCGCCATTCCGATGATCTTCAAGGGCGGGGGGGACTGCACCAAGATTGACTGGACTTTTCTGGGCGGCTCCATCGCCAACTGGTCGTTCCTCTGTTTTGTGGCGATAGCAGCAACCAGCGTTCTGTTGCTCGGTCGCGCTGCGCGCGCACGGTGATGGACTGAGGCCAAGCGCCAGCGCTGCTACAGCGCGCTTCCCGGGCTCTCAACGCTTGGCGAGCAGCTCGGGTTTGCGTTTGCCGCGCAACTTCTCCTTGGTTGATGGGCCCGACGCCGCGAGTCGTGTTGTGGCCGCACGTTGCCGCACCGGCAGGTAAACCGTCACCGCCTGTCCCGGTTTGAAAGCGGCGCTGACGCCCACCTGGTTCCATTCTGCGACGTTGGCCGCTGCCACCTTGTAGCGGCGTGCAACCGTTGCCACGGTCTCGCCCTTGCCGGCGCGGATCGTCTGGCGGCTCAGTATGGGCAAGGCGCTGAGCGAGAGTTGTCCGTTGTCGGCGACTTTCTCGGCCACATCCTGCTGGACATGGGCCGAACGCGGCACCAGCAACGTGGATCCGGCCTGGATCAGCATGCCGGCGGGAATGCGGTTGACAGTGCGCATTTCGGCTTCCGACATGCCCACACGCTTGGCTGCTTCGGCGGGTTTCATGTTCGCTGTCGCCTGCCAGGCAGTCCAGCTTGCCAGTGGTGCCCCGGCGCGCGCCGCCAGGTTGGCCTGAAAAATGGCCGCGTTGTCCCACGGCAGCAGGATTTGCTGCGTTCCGGCGGCAAGGATCACCGGCCGGTTCGCCGAAGGATTGAGCGCCTTGAAATCCTCCACGTCCACCTGCGCCAGGCGCGCCGCCATCGTCACGTCGATGTCGCGCGTGATCAGCACACTCTGGAAATACGGGTGGTTCTCGATGACGGGCAACACCGCCGAAAAGGCGGCCGGCGTCGTCACGATGTTCTTCTTCGCCTGCAGCTTGGGAACGTACAGGCGCGTTTCGGCGGGCATCCCCAGGTCGGTGTAACCGGTACCGAGGCCGGCGCGCCGGTTCTTCTCGATGGCGCGGCCCACGCTGCCTTCGCCCCAGTTATAGGCCGCGAGCGCCAGATGCCAGTCGCCAAACATGCCGTAGAGCTTTTGCAAGTAGTCCAGCGCCGCGCGGGTGGACGCCAGCACATCGCGCCGGTCATCGCGGAAAGCGTTCTGCTTGAGCTCGAAGTGTTTGCCGGTGGCAGGCATGAACTGCCACATGCCGGCAGCCTTTGCACTCGACACGGCCTGCGGGTTGAAGGCGCTTTCGATGAACGGCAGCAGTGCGAGTTCGGTCGGCATGTTGCGGCGTTCCAGCTCTTCAACGATATGGAACAGGTACTTGCGGCCGCGTTCGCCCATGCGCTGCAGGTAGTCGGGGCGCGCCGCATACCATTGCTCGCGCTCGCGCACCAGATCACTTTCCAGGTTGGCCATGCCATAACCGCGACGGATGCGCTCCCACAAATCAGTCGGGGGCGTGAGCGCAGCCACAACCTGGGCTGCGGCACGATTGGACTCCAGCGGACTCAGGGGGCCGGCGAACGCAGCGCCTGGCGCTGCAGTAGGTGGCGCAGCGGATGGTGGTGTGGTGCTGCCGGCCACGGCAGGGGCCCTGGCTGGAACGGAATGGGAGGAGGTTACGGGACTGGGTGGTGCCGGCTCGTCGCGCGTCAGCGCTCCATTTCCTGCGCACCCTGCCAGCCAGACGACAGCGGGCAGCCAGGCAAGGGAAATCCTGCGCATCAACAAACGCGCCCGGCTTCTAGAATCACGGGAGCCGGGAATCGTGCCGGGAGCAACGCGGGGGGCGGTTTCAGGTTCATGGGCAATCGGATTATAGATTTGCAAGACTTCTTTCAGACCCCGCAAGGCCGTTACCTGCTGGATTGGGAGCGCGCGCAGATGGAGCGTACGGTGGCCGACATCTTTGGCTACCACGCCTTACAGCTTGGCATGCCGGGACTGCGCACGCTTGCGGCCAATCGCATGCCGCATCGCTGGGTCGCGCACAGCCTGGGTGCGCAGCCGCAGGCGCCGGTCGGCCGGACCCAACTCGACGCGGCGTCCGCGCCATCGGCCGAACCCGGTCCCGACTTGCTGTGTGACTTTGCCGCACTGCCGTTTTCGGCCAACAGCCTGGATCTGGTGGTGCTGCCCCACACCCTGGAGCTGGACGCCGACCCGCACGCCACGCTGAGGGAGGTGGAGCGCGTGCTGGTGCCCGAGGGGCGGGTGGTTATTTGCGGCGTCAATCCGGCCAGCCTGTGGGGGCTGCGCCAGCGCCGGGCCCATGTGTACCGCCGTCTCGGGTACGGCGAATTGTTCCTTCCAAGGGAGGGCGAGTTCATCGGTTACTGGCGGCTGCGCGACTGGCTGCGGCTGTTGAGTTTTGAGGTGGAGTCAGGGCGTTTCGGCTGTTACCGCCCGGCCGTGGTCAGCGAGCAATGGCTCGAGCGCTTTGAGTGGATGGACCGCGCCGGGCCACGCTGGTGGCCGATTTTCGGCGCCGTCTATTTTGTGGTGGCGGTCAAGCGCGTGCGGGGCATGCGCCTGCTTGGGCCGGCCTGGAAGGCCGCGCCGGCGCGGGCCAGCGTCCCCGTATCGGTGGCCAACCGGGCCAATAGCGCCACGCTGGGCGAAAACGACAGGAGCAGGAATTGAATCCGGTCCAGATTTACACAGATGGCGCCTGCAAAGGCAATCCCGGTCCCGGGGGATGGGGCGTATTGCTCACCTCGAGCGCCGGCGAAAGGGAGCTTTTCGGTGGCGAAGCGGTGACGACCAACAATCGCATGGAACTGATGGCGGTCATCGAGGCTCTCACCGCGTTGAAGCGCCCCTGCGCCGTCACGTTGTTTCTGGACAGTGAATATGTGCGCAAGGGAATTACCGAGTGGATTTCCGGCTGGAAGGCGCGAGGCTGGCGTACGGCGGCCAAGCAACCGGTGAAAAACGTCGATTTGTGGCAGCGGCTCGACGCGCTGGTGTCCGGCGGCGGTCACCAGATCGACTGGCGCTGGGTCAAAGGGCATTCCGGA
>JANNDB010000141.1:0-3306 GCA_031387285.1 Betaproteobacteria bacterium
GGTTTCAAGATAGCGCGGCACCATGAAAGCCGGCATGCGCGCGTCGCACCATGTGGCCAGCGCCGCATGGTCCAGAACCTGCCCTTCGCGCGCCACGAGAAACGCCATCACTTCGTCTTCGCCGGCCTGCTGGTCGGCGGCGACACCGACCACGGCGCAGTCTGCAACGGCCGGATGGCTGCGCAATACGGATTCGACTTCGAACGACGATATGTTCTCGCCGCGGCGACGCAAGGCATCCTTCACCCGATCGACGAAGTAGTACCAGCCCTGGGCGTCGCGCCGCAGTGCGTCACCCGTATGAAACCACAGGTCGCGGCGCGATTCGATGGTTTTGTCGGGCATGCCGACATAACCGGTCGAGATGATTCCGGGGTGCTTGTGCCGCACCAGCAACTCGCCAGCCTGCCCCTCCGGCACCGCGTCACCGGTTTCCGGGTCGGCCAGGCGGATTTCGAACCACTGGTCCACCAGCACGCCGCTGGCGCCGGGCGGGCGCGGCGCGCCGGGCGGTGTCATGAATACGTTGGAGATCTCGGTCTGCCCGAAACCGTCCACAAACTCGGTAACGCCAAACCGCTCCGAGAACGGGCCCGCCAGGTCAGGTGCCAGCGGCGCGGCGTAGATACTGCGGACCTTGTGCCGGCGGTCGTTGTCGGACGGTGGCTGCGCGCAGATGAAGGCCAGTGTGGCGCCCAGCAAGTTGGTCACGGTGGCTCCGCTGCGCCGCGCCCGGCCGGCCCAGTCGGAGGCGCTGAAGCGCGGATACAAGACGCAGTGGGCCCCGGCGATCAGGCAGGGGTAGACCGTCAGGAACTGGGCGTTGCCGTGGAACAGCGGGAACCCCGTCATGTAGACGTCATCCTCCTGCAGCCGCATCAGCTGTACGTCTTCCTCGGCAAAGAAATAGAACTGGGAGTGCGGCATCTCCACACCCTTGGACGGGCCCGTGGTACCGGAGGTCAGCAATACGGCGGCGCAATCCTGTGGCGTGACGACGGCGGGCGGGTTGCTGGTGTTGCCGGCTGGCAGATCACGGAAGCGATGCACCGCGATGCGCTTGAACTGCGGTACCGGACCATCGGCCAGTGCCGGCTCGTCCACCAGGATCAGATGCTGCAGCGCAGTCATGTCCTCGATTTCCGCGACGCGCGCGGCCAGCGTCGCCGTCGTGATCATGATCCTGGCCTGGCACAACTGCAACGGGTGCGCCAGAAAGCTTCCCTTGTAGGCGTCGCTGAGTGCGACTTCCACTGCGCCAAGTTTGTTCAGGGCAAACCACGCATACAGGAACTCAAGGCAATTGGGCAGCAGGATCGCAACTTTTTCCTGGTGCCGGATGCCGAACGCCGCCATGCCATGTGCCAGGCGATTCACGATGGTGTTGACTTCGGAGAAGCTTTGGGCCTGCCCTGCGTCGGTCCAAGACAGGAACGGGCGCTGCGGCCGCACACGGGCCTGATGCTCCAGAACGTGTGGCAGTGTCCAGTGGGCGCGCGCGAAATGCGGCGTGAAGTGGGGAAACGTCAACATGCCGAAATTGTCTTGCGCGATCGGTCGGGCGAATGGGCAGATTGAAGAAGCGCCGAGTTTAGGTCAGAATTGTATAAAGATAAACTATCCAGAATATATTGGAGGCTGCCCATGTCATCGGAAATTGCCGAATTCCCAGTTGCTGCGGGCGCCGTCCGGGTGGCCGAGCAACGCAGCCGCAGCAAGGGAACCCCGTCCGATCGCAAAAAGCTGACGCAGTGCGAAATTGTGCGCAAGGCGCTGGAGAAGGATATTTTCTCGGGCTCCCTGGCACCCGCCACGCAGCTGGACGAGGAAGAAATCGCACAGCGTTTCGCGGTTTCGCGCACGCCGGTTCGCGAAGCCTTGCTGCAGTTGATAGAAACCGGCCTGGTGGTGAAGCCCCCGCGCCAGCGTGCCGCCGTAGCGCCACTGGACGTACGCCGCCTGATCCAGATGTTCGAAACCCTCTCGGAGCTCGAAGCGATCTGCGCGCGGCTGGCGGCACGGCGCATCACGGATACGGAGAAAGCCGCGCTGTTGGCAATACAGCACGCATCGGACGCGGCCCTGCGTGCGGACGATCAGGATGAATATGGGCGTCTCGGAATCAAGTTTCATGTGGCCGTCTGGCGTGCTACCCACAATGACGTGCTGTTTGAGACGACACGCAACCTCGCCATCCGCCTCAATCCCTATCGCATGTTTCAGCTGCGCTCCAAAGGGCGTCCCGAAGCCAACAACGATGACCACATTGCGCTGATTGCGCTGTTGCAGGCGGGCGACGCTGACGCTGCCTACGCGCTGATGCGCGCACACGTGACGATGCAGGGCGATGTGTTGGCGGACTACATATCTACCACCCCGAAAGTCGTCTTGCATGTTGAGTACACGTAAATACGCTTGACGGTCGCGAGTAATATATGGATAGTCATCGAAAAATATAATTTCGCGCAATTCCCCCCCTTTCAACCCTCGAGGAGACCAACCCATGCACTTTCCCTTGACGACCATCAGGCACGTCGCCATTGCGGCCGGAATGGCTTTTGCCGCACATGCGGCGTACGCGGCAGACCGCAAGATCGTGATCCTGCAAGCCCTTACCGGTGGCGCGGCATTTGTCGGCGTACCCGCCGTGGAGGGAATGAAATTCGCCGCCGAGGAGATGAATGCCAAGAACTTTCTGGGTAGCGGCGACAAGATCGTTCTGGAGGTGGCCGACAGTGCTTCGGCCCGCCCGCAAGCTATGGCGGCCGTGACGCGTTATGCGGCCGACCCGAGCGTACTGTTCATCCTCGGCCCGACGACCGCTCCGGAGTCCATTCCCTCTGCAGGGGTGGCCAACGACGCCAAGATCGGCATGAAGGCCATGACCAACGCCGTGGCGCTGCTGGCGGCCGGACCGTGGGGCTTCATTTCAGCCCAACCCCCCGCCATCACGATGCCGCAACTGGGCGACTATGCGGTGGATGTGGCCAAGGTCAAGTCATGTGCCACCATCCGTTTCACGGACAACGAGGCTTATGTGGACCTCGAGCGCATGTTCGTGGAGCACACCGAAAAGCGCGGCATGAAGTTCGTCGACCGCACGGGTATCAAACAGGCGGATTCGGATTTTTCGTCGATTGCCACCCGCATCGTTGCGGCCAAGCCCGATTGCGTCATGCTGTTCACACTCGGGCCATCGGCTGCCAACCTTGCCATCCAGTTGAAGCAGGCGGGGCTGCCACCGACCGTCAAGTTGATCGGCCAGACCGGGTTGTCTTCTCCCCAACTGGTTCAGATCGGCGGTGC
>JANNDB010000170.1:0-3861 GCA_031387285.1 Betaproteobacteria bacterium
CGACGCAATTTGTGATCGAGAAACCGTGAGCATGACAAATACTCCTCAAGGGTCAGATGGCTGCTCTCGCTTGCACAATACCACAGCGCCAGATCAGCACCCAAGACGAGGGCGCGGCGTTTTGTCAGGCCCATCAGCACAACTGAACTCTTGACGCCCGATGATTCTCCTCTGTATAGTGCCCATCAATGTTCCATCGCGCTTTGGGATGGCCCAAACCATGCCGCGACTGGGCCGCCTCGTTGACTTTTCTCCGTGCCCGCTGGTCAAAACTTTGAAGGGTCTTAAATGCTGTTCCAATCACGCCGTTTTCGTTTGGCGATCAAATGTAGTGTCGCGCTGGGCATTTCTTGCTTGGCAATCCTTCCAGTAGCGAACGCGCAAACGCTAGGCGGTGCAAGTGGGCCAGCCGGGGACGCGGGCAAAGTGGAGAAATGCGATGCGCCCAAGGGCACACTCGCCGTTGTCGAGCCCCAGGACGCCGTCTTGCAGGCGCTGCTCAGAATTGGTTTGCAGTCGCCAACCGGCATGATCCGGTTGATCGTTCAGCAGTCCAATTGCTTTCAGATCGTCGAACGCGGCACGGCATTTCAAAACCTGATGCAGGAACGGGCACTGGCCAGTGGCGGCCAGTTGCAGGCGGGTCAGAACGTAGGCCAAGGGCAATTGGTCGCCGCTGATTTTGTGGTGACGCCAAGCGTGGTTTTTTCAAACCCGAATGCCGGCGGCTTCGGTGGTGGAGCGCTGGCCGGTTTGGGCGGCAAGCTGGGTGTCGTCGGGGCACTTGCTGGCGGCCTCAAGTTCAAGGAAGCCCAAACCTCCATGACGATGGCCGACACCCGGTCAGGCCTACAGATCGCTGTGGCCGAAGGCAGCGCCCAGAAAACCGACTTCAACATAGGGGGAGCTTTGTTCGGCGGTGGTGGCGGTGCGGCACTCGGAGGCTACAACAGCACGGCCGAAGGCAAGATCGTCGCCGCCTCGTTTCTTGACAACTGGAACAAGATCGTCCGGTCCATCCGAGACAACCCCTCGTTGACCCAGGCGCGCGCAGGTGCGGCCAGCGCTGTCAATGCGTCGTCGAGTATCAAGGCAGGTGCCGGGCAGGTGGGCGATGTCTACTTGCCGAAGATCGACGGCGTAAAGGCTTATCGAACGGCGTCGGAAGGCGTTGTGCTGGTCACGCTACGAAAAACCGATGGGGTGATATACGGCGGTGAGGAGCAAGAGGGCTTCATGAAGGTCGAAACAGGCAGCGGCACGGGCTGGGTCAAGGCCATCTTGATGCGCAAGGAATAGTGCAACGCGGCCATTGGGCGCGGCAATTTGTCGCGGCAATTTCCGCAACGCTTCAGGGAATCATGTGTGTCATCTGCCCCGGCATGACCACACTGATGACGCCGGCCCAGTTGCACATCAACTTGCAGGTATTGTCCAGCGACGGCTGATTGGCCAGCATGACCGTGACCGCACCGGGCACCCAGGGCGAGGAAGTGGCGGGTATACACGGCATTGGCGTCAAAACGCCAAGAGCGGCGGACGTGGCCGAAGCCACCGTGGGATTTGCGAGGCTCATGCAGGCACCGAACGGCATGATGTTGACCAAGGGCTTGTGGTCCATGATGTTGGCGGCGGGCTGATTACCAGACATGACGCGGTTGATCGGCAGAACCACGAGCGCACTGGGTGCCATGCCGAACGTGCACATCAGTTGCGCGGAATTGACGACCTGAATGGGCATAGTTGCTCCGTAAATGAAATAAGCTGATTGTTGTTCAGCGAATCGCCCGGGTAAGGTAGACCGGACGCAGTCGCGCAAACCAGCTCAAATCTTAACTTCTCATCAGTGACTCGGTAGACGGTGACGAGAATACCTTCTCATAAAGCTGTTCGCGTGGTCGGGTGCCTTTGACGAACAAACCGGGGATGTACAGCTGGCAAATCTTGTTGTGTTGTGTCGGTATCCAGGCCGTGCCTTTGTCCCCACCATCTTTTGCGCCTTGAGCGGGCTTGCCCTCACCCGCGTACGCTTTCACCGGCAACGCAAGAAGCGCCCTGATTCTCAGATCTACCCGTGTCCACGCATACGGAAGGGCAAGCATCAGACGGGCTGCATCGCGGATCGAATATCCGTTCTGCTGCGAAAACGATTGAATCTTCTTGTAGTTCTCGAAATCCAGCCACCAACCACCACCCAGTTGAGCCTCTCTTGGCGAGTTGCTGGATGCAAACCGATAGTAGTAATTGCCGGTTGGAAGGTGGATCAATCGCGGGTTATTGATTCCTCCTGTGCCGACGGCTTGGCCGTCGTTGAACCAAGACTCGGTCTGGAACCCTTGTGCGATCAGGCGCCAGTGTGGCTCCGAAAAGCAATGCTGATTTGCTGGTTCGACCATCGGGTTACTCCTTCTTGAAGCCTGCATGCTCTAATTCTCTGGCACCAAGCTGCCAACAAGTGGCTGGGAATGCGATCCCAGGTGGGAGTTGGCGCTCCGACCGAGATGAATGCTATTGGTCATCCAGCAATTTGCGCAGGTCGTTGCGGTGGCGCATATTCACTGCGGTGCATCCCAAAGTGCCTGCGCCAAAACCCGCCAGCAACCCGAACAAGGCGCCTGGAACCGCCCCGATCCCCGGCACCGTGACCGCGCCGGCACCCGTGCCCATTACCAGGCCCGCTCCGGCCGCCGGAACCCCTATGGTACGGGCGCACTTCTTGGCAATGTCCCACACCGTGTCCTGCTCACGATAGGAGATGATGCCCAGCTTGAGCATTTCGCGGCGGAAGTCGTCGGTGGTTTCGTCCATGGGGCGCGCTCCTGTTCAAATTATGCGATTGGTCCGTGCTGGGCGCACGGTGCGCCATTGTCCCAGTTGCCTTAGCCCGTCGCAATAGACTCTGCGCCAATGAATGTGGGGGCCCGATGAAGGCGACAACTATTGTGACTCGGGTGGGCCGCAGATCTACCACTCAGAATTCGCACACAAAATTACCGGAGTCGCCCTCTTCGATTCGGCGCGGTCTGCTTCCATGAAGCCGGGCATGGCGAAGTTGGTCGCGACGCTCAAGGAGCGGTGCTGGCAATCCGTCGCTGGTCTTGGCATCGCAATGCGCACGAGCACAAAATGCTGCAATAATTTCAAGCAAATCGTTGAACTGGGAGCACCTACATGTCTGATCACGCTGGCCGCGGCATGTTGGGTCGCTTTGCTAATTCCCAGGCCAATGACCGAGGCACGCTCAAGGTCGGTTTGTCGAAACCACCGGTAATCATGTCGAGCGGCGCGACCTCGGCTCCGGCCGTACCCAAAGATGCTACGGCCCCGCTCGCTCAGCGGCTTCCCGCAGTGGTGGATCTCGTGCCCGAAGTCGCTGGGGCTGGAATAATATTGATCGACGCCAAGGGTTCAAGAACCTTGCGTAGCCCGAAAACCGCCGGGCAGCCTTACATTGTGTTCCAGATGGGTGGCGTTCTGCCGCAATTGACACCGCAGAAGGCAGGCCCCCAAAAGGCCTCGGCGCTAAGTGAGGAAGTGGCCAACTTGGGGTTCAACTGCGTCGGCGCTGCGCTGTCCTGGGTCGGCGTTATTGGCATGGTGTCGGCCGCACCCGTGACCGGCGGAACCACCCTGGCAGGCGCAGCGTGGATCGGAGTCGGCGCACTGGCGAGCAGCGGCCAGTGTGTTGCTTCCGGTGTCCGCGTTTACAACGAAGTGACCGACGATCAAGCCTCAAATTCCGCTATGGACAAGGATCCGCTCTACGTAAACAGTATGCGGGCTGCCGACGGTATCGGTCTTGTCAGCGCCGCGAGCGGGTTGAGCAGATACGCGCTCCGCCACGCTTTCGGCACCAGCCCG
>JANNDB010000239.1:0-2181 GCA_031387285.1 Betaproteobacteria bacterium
GATGCAGCCATGGCGCGCACGGCCGTCCGGTCGGGCGTGCCGCATGTCGTCCAGCAACCAGCGCGGCAATATCAGCCCGTAGGCCACGACCACCATGATGTCGGCGTCGGCCTGCGCCAAAGCGTGGCGACAGGTCTGCGCCTCGGCAGCAGCAATGCCGTCCAGCCGCAGGCTGCGCGGTTGCTGCACGGTCAGGCCGTGCTGCCGCGCCTCCACCTTGACGGCCGACTCGTGCACCTGCATGCCGCGACCCGCCGGCCGGTCGGGTTGCGTCAACACCAGTGGCACATCCCAGCCTTCGGCGCAGATCGCGCGCAGCGCCACCGCGGCAAACTCGGGCGTGCCGGCAAAAACGACCCTCAATCGCGCTCCTCGCGCTGCAACTTGCGCATCTTCGTACGGATGCGGTTGCGCTTGAGCGGCGACAGGTATTCGACAAACACCTTGCCGATAAGGTGGTCCATCTCATGCTGGATGCAGATCGCCAGCATGCCTTCGGCCTGGATGGTGCGCACAGCGCCATGTGCATCCTGGGCCCGCACATGGACCGCGTCGAAACGCTCCACCCCGTCATAGATACCGGGCACCGACAGGCACCCTTCCTCATTCACATGCCGCTCCACGCTGGTCCAGACCAGTTCCGGGTTGATGAGCACCATCGGCTGCTTGCGCTCCTCGGAAATGTCGATGACTATCAGGCGCTGGTGGACATCGACCTGGGTGGCTGCCAGCCCGATGCCCTTGGCCTCATACATCGTGGCCAGCATGTCGGCCACGAGGGCGCGGATACCCTCGTCCACCACGGCAACAGGCGCGGCGACCTGGTTCAGGCGTGGATCGGGAAAACAAAGAATGGGAAGCAAAGCCATGAAATCGCCCGGAAGATGTCGTTATTTTCGCTACTTTTGCGGATGGGAACGCGCTCGCGCAACAGAAATCGTTGCCCAATCAAGGACTTGAGCGCAAAATCGTGCGTGACTTATCAAGATTTCCCCGGCTCAGGTCCCGTATCGTAATCAAGCCGCGGAAGCCTTCAGGGGCGACCACAATGCAGCATGAAATGACAACTCGCACTCCAAGCAAATTGGCTTTGGGCCTCGTGGCTACGGCAGCAGTCCTCCTGTCTTCAGCCACCGCCCACGCCCAGAACCTGGTCGTGACGCCCGGCCAGAAGGCCACGGCGGAGCAGGTGGCGCAGGCCGGCGTTCCCTTGAGTGAACTGGCGGCCAACGCCCCGGACAACTACACCGTGAAGTCGGGCGACACGTTGTGGGCCATTTCCGGCATTTTCCTCAAAAGCGCCTGGCGCTGGCCTGAGTTGTGGGGCATTAACCTCAACGACATCCGCAATCCGCACCGCATCTACCCCGGGCAGCGCCTGGTCCTCGAACGCATGGACGGCCGTGCCAGATTGCGCATGGCCGGGTCCGCGACCGACGCCCCGCCGACCGAGACCATCCGCGTTTCGCCGCGCACCCGCATCGAAATACTCGACGGCGGCGCCTTGCCCACCCTCAAAACCCAATTGATTGAGCCCTTTCTTGCCGAGCCGGTGATCGTCGACGAGTCCGGCCTGTTGGCGGCGCCAAGAATTGTTGCCGCGCAGGAAGGGCGCGTATTGCTGACGCGCGGCGACCGCGCCTATGCCCGTGGCGAGACCGGCAAACCCATGCTGGACGCTCCGGGCAAGCAGCAGGAGTTCCGCATCTTCCGCAACGCGACTCCGTTGAAAGACCCGGGGAGCGGGGAAGTGCTGGGTTATGAAGCCCAGTATGTCGGCAAAGCGGTGCTGGTGCGCAGCGAAGGCACGAGCAAGTCCACAGACAAGGACGGCAAGGAAACCACGACTGTCATTCCGGCCACCATCGACATCGTTGCGGCCAAGGAAGAAATGCGCATCGGTGACCGCATGTTGCCAGAGCCAGAGCGCGAGTTGGTCAGCTACACACCACGCGCGCCAGCCAGCGATATTACCGGCCGCATCGTCTCGGTATACGGCAGCGCCGTTGTCAATGCCGCGCAAAATCAGGTGGTAGTAATCAACCGCGGCAAGAAAGACGGCATTGAACGTGGCCACGTACTGGCCATACTGAAAGATGGCGAACGTATGGTCGACAAGACCGACGCCTCCCGCCCGGCCATGAAATTGCCCGACGAGCGAAACGGCCTGCTGATGGTGTT
>JANNDB010000260.1:0-1823 GCA_031387285.1 Betaproteobacteria bacterium
TCCTGCCAGCCGCACCATAAATGACAAGGGTTAGCACGTAAGCACGTGCTAACCCTTTTGTCTTTCTTGTGTCGGATCGAGCCTCTGGTGCCCGTCTGGTGCCCGTTCGCTGAAAGCTCGGGGCAATGCCGGTGTCTCAGAATTGGATCGGCGCCGACGGCGTTGACGCGATCCGGGGGATCAGGGGAGCTATTGCGTTCCGGCCCTGACGCGAAAAAGTCGATTGGCCTTAGGTAACATATAGGTTACCATCTTGCATGGCCATTCGAGTCGAAGAATACCTGCGTGAGGACGGCTCGAATCCGTACAAGGCGTGGTTCGATAGCCTTGACGCGCATGCGGCAGCCAAGGTGACCACGGCCAAGATTCGGATGGAGTCGGGCAACACGTCCAGCGTCAAGTGGTTCGATGGCATGGGCGAATACGTGATCGACTGGGGACCTGGCTACCGCATCTATCTGGCGAAAGACGGTGACACGCTGATTGTGCTGTTCGGCGGAGGCACCAAACGCAGGCAACAACGCGACATTGATCAAGCCAAGGCCTTGTTGGCAGAGTACAGGGCGCGAAAAAAGACGCAGATGCGCAAGGCCGGTCGCGGCCAGAAAGAGGGGTGAAGTTCATGGCACTGACACGCGATTTCAAACAAACCGTGATCGAGCGGGTCGAACGCGACCCCGCGTTCGCGCACGCGCTTCTCGACGAAGCCGCCACCTTGTTCTTGAACGGAGAACCTGAGACCGCGCGGCTGATCCTGCGTGACCTCGTGAATGCGACCGTCGGCTTCGAGCAACTTGCCCGTCTCACGGACAAGCCGAGCAAAAGCCTTCACCGGATGTTGTCACCGACCGGAAACCCCAGCATGGACAACCTTGCGGCCATCTTTCATGCGATTCGCGAGGGCCTGAATGTGAATCTCGAGGCACATTGCATCGCGGCTTGAGCGTCGGGCAAGACTTGTCCAACGGCGAGGGGCCGGCCTCCGATTGTTGACGGTCGTGTGAGGTTCCTCCTGGTCGAACGCGGCTGCTGCATTTCAAGAAGTCGTAGCCATAGAGCCTACCCAGGCGTCCACGAGCGGACCGCTGACGAGAATGCAGATGAAGAGTCGTATGTCGGCAGCCTGACCCTGTGGTGCGAACGCTTTCCCCGAAGGCTGACACTTGAATTTGCATCTGGCCAGCATCCGGGTAAAGTCTGCGGCGGGGCGCGAACCTATATATTTTGGCGGTATGAACTGCTGAATTTCGTCGACCATCGCGGTCATGAGCTTGTCCGCAAGGTGACACTACAGATCGGTCGCTTGGCTTGCGCGGTTGGCGGCAGGAATCACCTCCATGCCTTCCACTACCGTGTAGATGACCTTGGTCTCCAGCAATCGATCTGCCGGATGGGACAGAGGGTCGGCACTGAGCACGACGAAGTCTGCGTACTTTCCATCTTCAATGCTGCCAATCTTGTCTTCCATGCGAAGGTGATATGCCGCGTCGATCGTCTCAATGCCTCCCGTCGGAACACCATCGAGGTGCAGCAGGTACGCGGCATCGCCATGGCCGCGCGGGCCGACCGCGTCGCAGCGGTGCAGGCGGCCATCGGCAATGATGGGTTCGGGCGGAATGATGTCGCGTGCCGCCAGCGCAGCACGAAACTGCTCAAGGACTGTGGCGTCGCTGGCCCTCGCCGCATGCAGCTTTGCCCTTTGCATTTCTTGATCGTTGGCCATCGCCAGTTCTCAGCGGGATGCGGGAACGTTGCCCTGGCGGGCGAGCTTCACCCGCGCGGTGATCCAGTCGCTGACGTCCGATTCGAGCCAGCCCACCGCG
>JANNDB010000274.1:0-6950 GCA_031387285.1 Betaproteobacteria bacterium
TGGATGGGGGAATGACATGGCGACTGAAGAAACACCCGGAACTCCCGCAGAAGGCACCGCGCCTGCTGGCGAAGGCAGCGGCGAATGGGCTGAAGCCCTGCAGGACCAGAAATCGGCGGCAGGCGGTGAACCGGAGGCCGGCAGCGTGTTGTCCGGCGAACCGGCCCGGCCGTTTTCCGCTGCGGGCTCGGCCGCCGGCGCGCCGTTGCGTGACATCAACATGGTGCTCGACATCCCGGTCCAGCTGTCGGTGGAACTGGGCCGCACCAAGGTCTCGATCAAACACATCCTGCAACTCGGCCAGGGCTCGGTGGTGGAACTCGACGCACTGGCCGGCGAACCCATGGACGTCCTCGTCAACGGTTACCTGATCGCGCAGGGCGAGGTGGTGGTGGTCAACGACAAGTTCGGCATCCGTCTGACCGACGTCGTGACGCCCTCGGAGCGCCTGCGGCGTATCAACAAGGGCTGATGGACGGCATGACCCCCACTTTGCTGGCGGTGGCGGCGTTTGTCGGGCTGCTGGCGCTGGTGCCGACTGCGCTCAAATGGATCCAGGCGCGTGTTGCGGGGGGCGCGCACAGTGCCGATGTCGCCACCCGCCTGATTTCCGCTGTCGCTGTGGGGCCGCAGCAGCGGGTCGTGACGATAGAGGTCGGACCGCCGGATGGTCGCACCATGCTGGTTCTTGGGGTGACGCAACAGAGCGTCACATGCCTGCACAGTTTTGCCGCGGGCAGCGTCAACCCGGCGCGCGCCGTGGGCGCTGCACGTTCCGCCGTCGCGGGGGGTTGAGCGTGCTGCGACCTCTTTTCTTGCTGGCGATGGTTCTGGCGCACGGCATGGCGGCGGCACAGGCGCCAGGACAATTGCCGCTGCTGGTGGGCAACGGCCCGTCGGGGGTGAGCTTTTCGGTCCCGGTGCAGACACTGCTGTTCTTCACCACCTTGTCGTTTCTGCCGGCGATTCTGCTGATGATGACCGGCTTTACCCGCATCGTGATTGTCCTGTCGTTGCTGCGGCAGGCCCTGGGAACACAGTCATCTCCGCCAAACCAGGTGATCGTCGGGTTGTCGCTCTTCCTGACCCTGTTTGTAATGGGGCCGACGCTGGACCGGGTCTACAACGATGCGTATCTGCCCTATAGCAAGAACACGCTGGCTTTCGAGCAGGCCCTGGAGAAAGCAGAAGCGCCGATGCGCCAGTTCATGGCGAAGCAGACGCGCCAGTCCGATCTGGCCCTGTTTGTACGCCTGGCCAAATTGCCCGCCGGGACGAGCGCCCAGGCGGTCCCATTGCGTGTGCTGGTTCCAGCTTTCGTGACCAGCGAACTCAAGTCGGCGTTCCAGATCGGGTTCATGATCTTCATACCGTTTCTGGTGATCGACATCGTGGTCGCCAGCGTCTTGATGTCGCTGGGCATGATGATGCTCTCGCCGGTGCTGGTGGCCCTGCCGTTCAAGCTGATGCTGTTTTTACTGGCTGACGGCTGGAACCTGCTCATCGGCTCGCTGGCGGCCAGCTTCGCGCAATAGGGAGCCCCGGGTGAACGCGCAGATGGTATTGACGATGGGGCAGGAGGCGTTGATCACGCTGCTGCTCATATCGGCGCCGGTTCTGGGGGTTGTGTTGGTGGTGGGGCTGCTGGTGAGCCTGTTCCAGGCGGTCACGCAGATCAATGAATCGACGCTCACTTTCATTCCGAAGTTGGTGGCGGCAGTGGTGGTTTTTGCGATGGCCGGCCCCTGGATGCTGAGCCTGCTGGTGGACTACATCCGCCGAACCATAGAGTCCATCCCCGCCTCACTGATCTGACGCCGTACCGGTGCCCGCCTTTACTGAAGCCCAGTTGCTTGCGTGGATCACGCCCATCCTGTGGCCGTTCCTGCGCATTCTGGCGGTGTTCAGCGCCGCCCCGGTTTTGTCGTCCCGCGCCTTCCCCTTGCGTGCCAAGGTTGGCTTGGCGTTGCTGGTGGCATTTGCGGCGCAGCCAAGCCTTCCCGATCAGCCTGCAGTGAGCATCAATGGGCCCGATGCATTGGGTGCCGTGGCACAGCAGGTTGTGGTCGGGCTGGCGATCGGATTTGTGGCGCGCATGGTGCTGGCTGCCTTTGAACTGGCGGGGCAGATCGTGGGTTTCCAGATGGGTCTGGGGTTTGCGGCCTTTTTTGATCCGGCCTCGAGTGCGCAGTCGAGTGCGATGGGGCGCCTCTACGGGACGCTGGCGGCCCTGCTGTTCGTGGTCCTGAACGGGCACCTGATGCTGATCCAGGCCGTGATCCAGAGTTTTCAGTCCTTCCCGGTGGACCAGAACGTCCTGCAGGCGCTGGCGAAGATGCAGGTGCAGCAACTCGGCGCCAACCTGTTTGCAAGCGCTTTCTGGATTGCGCTGCCGGTGGTTGCCATGTTGATGTTCGCCAACCTCGCCTTGGGCATCGTCTCGCGGGTTGCGCCACAGATGAACATCTATGCCATCGGTTTTCCGGTGACGCTGGTGGTGGGGCTGGTGGGTGTGACGGCTACGCTGCCCATGCTGGAGCAGCCCTATTCCAGCCTGATCGAGCAGATGCTTGACATGTTTGCGCGACGTTGACGTGTCGGGCTAGACCAGGTTGTTGCGAATTGCGTATACCGTCAATTCGGCGTTGTTGGATAGCTTGAGCTTTTCCAGTACGCGGGACCGGTAGACGCTCACGGTCTTCGGGCTGAGCATCAGATCGCTGGCGATGTCAGCCAGCCGCTTGCCGGAGGCGATCATGAGCAGTGTCTGCAATTCACGTTCCGACAGTGAGGAGTGCAATACCTCGTTGGTTGGCGCATGCAGGTTGTCGACCAGCATCTGTGCCACGGCGGTACTTACGTACTTGCGGCCGGTGGCAACGGTTCGCACCGCTTCCACCAGTTCACTCGGGTCTCCCGCCTTGTTGACGTACCCCTGCGCACCTGCACGCAGGCAGCGGATGGCGTACTGGTCTTCCGGGTACATCGACACAACCAGTACCTTGAGCTGCGGTTCCGTGTCGCGAACGCTGGCAAGAACCTCAAGGCCACCGCGTCCGGGCAAATTCAGGTCCAGCACCAATACGTCACAGGGGGTGGAGTGCAAGGCGTCGCGTACTTCCGAATAACTGCCGGTTTCGGCGACCACCTGGATGTCCACCGCTTCAGTCAGGGTGTCGCGAATGCCACGGCGGACAACGGCGTGGTCGTCACACAGGATGACGCGGATCATTCGGCAGGCTCTCTCGCGCCGGACGGCACTGCCGACGCCAGCGGAACCGACAGGATGATGGAAGTGCCCCGGCCATCAGCGGTGCTGATGTCAAGCCAGCCGCCAACCGACTTGGCTCGTTCGCTCAGGCCCTTGAGGCCATAGGCCTTTGGCTTTCCGACCAGCTCTGGCGCAAAGCCTTGTCCGTTGTCACTTATCTCCAGGGTCAGTACCGCATTGCTGTCCGTGAGGTCAATGCCTACTTGCGTACAGCGTGCGTGCTTGGAGATGTTGGTGAGTGCTTCCTGCGCGGTTCGGTAGGCTGCCAGTTGTATCTCCTTGGAGAGGGTCTGATCGGTGGTCGTGGAGCGGAACGTGGTGCGGATCCCGGTGCGGCGCTCGAAGCCGGATGCAAGCCAGTCTACCGCGGCGACGAGGCCCTGATCCAGAATGGCCGGCCGCAGGTTCATCATGATGCGCTGGCTTGCGCCCAGCGCATGCTGAACCATTTCAGCCGCGGCCTGCACGTGGCCCAGCGTCTGGGGGTCCGAGAGATGGCGTCCGATCCAGGACAGATCGAGTTTCACGGCTGCCAGTGCGCCACCGATGTCGTCATGGATTTCGCGCGCGATCGACGCACGCTCCTGCTCGATGGTCGCCTGCAGGTGTTCCGCGAAGTCTGCCAGTCGCCGCTCTGACAAGGCCAGCTCCGTGTCAGCGCGGTCCTTTGCGAGGCGGGTCTTCTGAATCTCGATGGCGCGCTGGACGACATGCGCCAGCTTTGCGACATCATCCTTTTGCAGGTAGTCGCTCATGCCGAGCTTGATTGCGGCGACCGCAGCCGACTCACCAATGGCGCCAGAGAGCAGGATGAAAGGCGGGTTCTGCGGTTGGCCCCTGAGCATGGCCCAGGCGTCCAGCGCCGTGAACCCGCGCAGGCGGTAGTCAGCAACGATCGCGTCTATGTCCTTGTGGTCCAGCGCGTCCCTGAACTCGTCGAGGGTTTCAACGCGCACGATGGTGAACTGCAATTCGGAACGCAGCAATGCCCGCTGCACCAGCGCATGGTCGACCTCGGAATCTTCCAGGTGCAGGATGCGCACCGGGCTTTCAAGTGACTCGTCGTTGGAGGTGGGAGGCATAGGCGGGCAGCAAAGTGGATTGGCCGCCTTCAGGCACGTTCACTCAGCTCTTCCCATCGGGCCATCGCGGAGTCGATTGCCCGGGCGATTTCGGCGTCACGCACGAACAGTTCGTTGGCCCTCGCCGGGCTGCGCTGGTAGACATCCCCATCGGCGAGTTCAAGACGCAATGCGGCCAGTTCGCTCTCAAGTGACTCGATGGTTGACAGCGTCGCATCGAGTTCGCGTTGCTCTTTTTGACTCAACTTGCCGGATAACGGGCTGGCGGGGAGTGGCGTGGAGGCCTTTGCTTGTCGGGGATTGACCGGTGGACCGGTGGCGGTTGACGTGTCGACAGGCGGTCTGGCCTGGCGCGTTCGCGCAGACTGGAGCAGCCAATCCTGCACGCCGCCCTCGTATTCACGCCACAAGCCCTGCCCTTCAAAAGCGATGGTGCTTGTCACTACGTTGTCCAGAAACGTCCTGTCATGACTTACCAGGAAAACCGTTCCCTCGTACCGTTGCAGCAGTTCCTCAAGTAGTTCGAGCGTGTCGATATCCAGGTCGTTGGTGGGCTCATCCAGCACAAGCACGTTGGCCGGACGCGCAAACAGGCGCGCCAGCAGCAGACGGTTGCGCTCTCCACCCGACAGGGACCGTACTGGTGAGGCGGCGCGCGCCGGCGAAAACAGGAAGTCGCCGAGGTAGCTCTTGACGTGCTTGCGCTGATCGCCGATGGTGATCCACTCGCTGCCGGGGCTGATGAAGTCCTCCAGCGTGGCGTCGAGGTCGAGCGTGTTGCGAAGCTGGTCGAAGTAGGCAATTTGCAGATTGGCACCCTGGCGCAACGAACCCTTGTCGGGAGCGAGTTCACCGAGCATCAGCTTGAGCAAGGTGGTCTTGCCGGCGCCATTGTTCCCAATCAGGCCAATCTTGTCGCCGCGCAACAGTGTCGCGGTGAAGTCGCGGACGATGTGCTTGTCTCCAAAGGAAAAGCTGACGTTTCTGAGCTCGGCGACCAGCTTGCCGCCAGACGTTCCCCTGTCCACGTCGAGGCGGACGCGGCCGAGCGCCTCGCGGCGGGCAGCGCGACTCGCCCGCAGCGCGTCGAGCCGCCCGATGCGGCTTTGGCTGCGCGTGCGACGTGCCTCGACGCCTTTTCTGACCCACACCTCCTCCTGCGCGAGCAACTTGTCTGCCTTGGCGTTGACAACCAGCTGCTGCAGCGTCTGTTCCTCCTTCAGCACAACGTAGGCGGCGAAGTTTCCGGGGTAGGAGCGCAGCTTGCCACGATCCAGTTCGACGATGCGGGTTGACACACGATCGAGAAAAGCGCGGTCATGGGTGATAACGACGACGCTGCCGGGAAATTCAAGCAGCAGCGACTCGAGCCAGTCGATGGACTCCAGATCGAGATGGTTGGTCGGCTCGTCCAGCAGAAGCACGTCCGGCATGGCTACCAGTGCCTGGGCCAGCGCAACGCGTTTTCGTATGCCTCCGGACAGGGACCCTACGCGCTCCTGCGGTTGCAGGCGAAGTCGGTGCAGGGTTTCGTGCACGACCTGCTCCCAGTTCCAGCCATTGCGGGCCTCGATCGCGCTTTGCAAGGCATCAAGGTCACCTTGACCCGCGCAGTACTGCTGGATCATCGCTGCCACATCAGACAGACCTTTGCTGACGACTTCGAACACCGTCAGCTCGCGCTCAAGCACCGGCTCCTGGGCCACATATGTCAGCTTGACGCCTTGCTGCCACTGAATCGATCCGTCGTCGGGCCGCTCCAATCCGGCCAGCATGCGCAGCAGCGAACTCTTTCCCGTCCCGTTGCGGCCAATCAGCCCGACCCGTTCCGCTGACTCCAGCGAGAAATCGGTATGGTCGAGGAGTGCGACATGACCGAAGGCCAAATGGGCGTTACTGAGAGTGACAAGAGCCATGTTGCCGGGAATTATCAAACAACACGCAGCCGCAAGAGCGTCATGTTGTGCAGGTGCGGAACTGAGTCGCTGCCAGATCGCTCGGCAAAATCCAAAACTCGGTTATGATGCAAGGCTTCGTTGCTTTTTCCTCAATCTGGCTACGCGCTCCCACAGAGTGCGGGGACAAAAGAAAAAGTGGCAAGGCGCCAGAAATTGTGGGCCGGCATCAAAATTCGGCATATAATCAAAGGCTCGGCTCGGTTGGGGCGTATGAAAAACGACGCACCGGTCAGTGTTGCAAAGGGAAAAACCCCTAACATTGACAGGTTAATGGAAACTGGGTGATAATAGAAGGCTCTGCTGATCGCGGCATGAGTTGCAAAGTCAGATTCTCTGGCTTTGCGGGTTCCTTAATAATCTACAGCCGATAAGCGTGGGCGTTTGAAGGCAATTGCCAAGTTCTTCGGAACCAAGTCTTAACAGACTTGCAAACGCTCATGAGAAAAGAAGTGAAGTTCACTTCAATTCCGTTTTTATGAGTGGCTCGAAAGAGCAAACAATTCAAGATCGAACTATAGAGTTTGATCCTGGCTCAGATTGAACGCTGGCGGCATGCCTTACACATGCAAGTCGAACGGCAGCACGGGAGCAATCCTGGTGGCGAGTGGCGAACGGGTGAGTAATATATCGGAACGTGCC
>JANNDB010000295.1:0-2366 GCA_031387285.1 Betaproteobacteria bacterium
TACCCTGGCCAACTACACCACGGCCTTCTTCGACTCCACCATCTCGGACGACACGCCGTTCGAGACCTGGAGCGAGGGCGGCAAGACCGACAGCGCCACCCGCGCGAATCGGCGCTGGAAGGCGGCGTTGGCAGAATACGAGGCGCCCGCAATCGACCCGGCTCTGGACGAGTCGATCCGCGATTTCATGGCGCGCAAGAAGGCGTCGATGACCGACCAGTGGTACTGAAACGCGCGTAACAAGCACCATGTCCCTCGCCAACGACCCCCTGCTGCAACCCTACCAGCTGCGGCACCTGCGCCTGCGCAACCGCATCATGACCACCTCGCATGAGCCGGCCTACCCGGAGGACGGCATGCCCAAGGCGCGTTACCGCGCCTACCACGTGGAGCGCGCCAAGGCCGGCATCGCGCTGACCATGACAGCCGGCTCGGCCACCGTCGCACGCGACAGCCCGCCCGTGTTCAACAACATCCTGGCGTACCGCGACGATGTGGTGCCGTGGTTGCGGGATCTGGCCGACGCCTGCCATGAACACGGCGCGGCCGTGATGATCCAGCTCACGCACCTGGGCCGGCGCACCAGTTGGTCCAAGGCGGACTGGCTGCCCGTCGTTTCGCCCTCGCATGAACGGGAGGCGGCGCACCGGGCGTTTCCCAAGAAGCTGGAAACCTGGGACATCGAACGCATCATCAGCGACTATGCCGACGCCGCCGAGCGCGTCAAGGCGGCCGGCCTGGACGGCCTGGAGTTGCAGGCCTACGGGCATCTGATGGACCAGTTCTGGTCACCCCTCACCAATACCCTGGACGCGCCGTATGGCGGCACGCTGGAGAACCGCCTGCGCTTTACATTCGAGGTGCTGGCCGCCGTCCGCAAGCGTGTCGGGCCGGAGTTCATCGTGGGGGTGCGTTACACCGGCGATGAAGATCTGCCGGGAGGTCTGACACCGCAGGACGGCCTGGAAATATCGCGCCGCCTGAAGGACAGCGGCATGGTCGATTTTCTCAACGTCATCCGGGGCCACATCGACACCGACGCCGGCCTGACCGATGTCATCCCGGTGCAAGGCATGCGCAGCTCGCCGCATCTCGATTTCGCAGGCGACATCCGCGCGGCCACCGGTTTCCCTACCTTCCATGCAGCGAAGATCCAGGATGTGACAACGGCGCGCCACGCGATTCGGTCAGGCAAGCTCGACATGGTGGGCATGACACGTGCCCACATGACCGATCCGCACATCGTGCGCAAGATCCTCGCCGGGCGCGAGGACAGCATCCGCCCGTGCGTGGGCGCGAACTTCTGCCTCGACCGCATCTACGCGGGCGGCGAAGCGTATTGCATCCACAACGCAGCCACCGGACGCGAGCTGACGATGCCGCACGACATCGCGCCGGCAGCCGTCAAGCGCAAGGTCGTCGTCGTGGGCGCGGGACCGGGCGGGCTTGAAGCCGCCCGTGTCGCCGCCGAACGCGGCCACCAGGTGATAGTGCTGGAAGCCGCAGCCAAAGCGGGAGGCCAGATTCGCCTCACGGCGCAGAGCCCGCGCCGGCGCGAGATGATCAGCATCATCGACTGGCGGCTGGCGCGTTGTGAGGAACGCGGCGTGGTGTTTCGCTTCAACACGCTGGCCGATGCGCAGACGGTGCTGGCCGAGTCGCCCGATGTGGTGATCATCGCCACCGGCGGGCTGCCCCACACCGAGGTGCTGAAGTCCGGCAACGCGCTGGTGGTGTCAAGCTGGGACATCCTCTCGGGCGACGTGAAGCCGGGCCGCAACGTGCTGCTGTTTGACGACGCCGGGGACCACCCGGCCCTGCAGGCGGCCGAGGTGATCGCAGCCAGTGGCGCCACAGTGGAGATCATGACACCGGACCGCGCCTTCGCGCCCGAGGTCATGGCGATGAACCTCGTACCCTACATGCGCAACCTGCAAAAGCACGATGTGACCTTCACCGTCACCTTCCGGCTCGATTCGGTGCAGCGCGATGGCGACGGACTGCTCGCCGTTGTCGGCAGCGACTACGGCGGCGTTCGCAAGGAGCGGCGCGTGGACCAGGTCGTGGTGAACCACGGTACACGCCCGCTTGACGATCTGTATTTCGAACTCAAGACGCTGTCAGGCAACCGCGGCGCTGTCGATTACGACGCCCTGCTGGCGGGGCGAGCACAGAAGCGGCCAGACGACGGCGCGTTTGCGCTTTACCGCGTGGGTGACGCGGTTTCGGCGCGCAATACGCACGCGGCAATCTACGACGCGCTGCGCCTGGTGAAGGACCTGTAGGCTCCGTGCACCCGGCCGCTGGCATGTCCCCAATCACACCCGTCCTGGCAGTCTGCGTCAACGCCTGACACTGCCAGCCCG
>JANNDB010000309.1:0-5924 GCA_031387285.1 Betaproteobacteria bacterium
GGCCGCCAGCGCCACCGCCGGATGCTGATAGAGCAGCTCTTCCAGCGGCAGCGGATCGATGTTGTGGCCGCCGCGGATGATCAGGTCCTTGGCGCGGCCGGTGATCCACAGGTAACCCTCCGCATCCAGCCGCCCCAGGTCGCCCGAGTTGACCCAGCCGGGCGCGACGAATGCGCCCTGGTTGTGCACGTCGTTGAGGTACCCGCCAAACACGCCCGGGCCGCTCATCACCACCACGCCGATCTCGTCGACCGCGCAATCCGCGGCGACGTGTCCCTGCGCGTCCACCTTCACCACGCGCACCCGGCTGTACGGCACGGCATGGCCGACCGAGCCCAGGCGCACCGGCCGGTCCACGTAGGAGATGGTGTGCACGCTGGACGTCTCCGTCATGCCGTAGACCTCCAGTACAGGCGCGTGAAACCGCTCCTGCATGGCGGTCCCGACCGCCACCGGAATGCCCGAACCGCCGCCGCTGATGACCTCGATGCTCGAAGTGTCGGCGTCGCCCACCGGAATCGCCGCAGCCGCCGCCAGGACGGTGGGCACACCACCAAACACGATGGGCTTGAAGCGGTCCACCAGCTTCCAGACATTGCGCACGGCGGCTGCGTTGCGCCAGCCCGAAGCGGACAGCACCACGATGCAACCGCCGCCGGCGAGGTTGGTCAGGCCCTGGGTCAAGGCGCCGCCCACATGGTAGAGCGGCAGGCCGAACAGGATGTTGCGTCCCGGCCGGCCACCCAGCATCAGGTTCACCGCCCAGGCCTGGTACACCTGGTTCTCATGCGTGTGGCGCACCAGCTTGGGCGTGCCCGTGGTGCCCCCGGTATGGAAATACGCCGCCACGTCGCCAGGCGCGATCTGGCGGCCACTGCTCAGCCGGTCGCCCGCACAGGCGGCCAGCGCCTTGTCGAAGTCCAGCGCCCCAGCGTGCGCGCCGCCGGCGGCATTCACCACCAGCACGGTCTTCAGGCTGGGCACCGATGCGCGGATGCTTTGCACCTTCTCCCATATGTCGGTGCCCGGTGTCGGGCCCAGCGTCACCAGCACCTTGGTGCGGGCGGCCTGCAGTATCTCGGCGAGCTGGTGCGGCTCCAGCAGGGCATTGACCGGGTTGGCGATACCGGCCGCTTCGGCGCCGAACAAGGCGTAAAAGCTCTGCGGCACCAGGGGCAGCATCAGGCTCACCACGTCGGTCGGCCCGACGCCGAGCGAGGCGAACAGGTTGGCCGACTGGTAGACCCGGGCCAGGAACTGCGCATGGCTGATCACCAGCGCCGGCTCGGCCGGGTCGGCGCTGGGCAGGAACTGGATAGCAGGTGCGTCCGGGTTGTGCGCCGCGCCGATGCGGATGGCGTCCAGCGTGCTGCGTGCCGCCACACGTTCGGCGAAGGGTGAGGCCTCCAGCGCAGCGACCGCCTCACGGGTGGCCAGGGACGGTCGTTGTTCGCCGATCAGGCGGTCGATCAGGACGGCACGGGGCATGGGAGTCTCCTTGTTCTGGCTTGGCGCCCACTATATAGGGCGGCAAGCCACTGATTCGCCGGCGCTTCGTACACTGGACGACCCTCCACATTGGTGCGCCTGCGCGACCGGCCATGTCTTATCCAACACCCACCCACCCTGTTCCCGATCTGATTCCCAAGAGGCGCAGCGTCCGCGACTTCCGACCCGACCCCGTCCCGCAGGACGTGCTCGATGCGCTGCTCGCCAGCGCGAACCAGGCGCCGAGCTGGGCCAACACCCAGCCCTATCGCATCGCCGTGGCCAGCGGCGCTCTGCGCGACCAGCTCGCAACCGAGTTGTGCGCACGCTTCGACGCCGGAATGCGTGCCCAGCGCGGCGGCTGGCTGGGCCGGCTCCAGCTCTTCCTCAAGCCGGGCGGCATGCCCGATGGCGACTTTTCCACCACCTTCGAGTACCCCGCCGACCTGCAGGTAGCACGCCGTGCCACGGGGCACGGCCTGTATTCCTTGTTGGGAATCGCCCGCGACGACCATGCGGCACGCAACGAGCAGATGCGGCGCAACTTCGAGTTCTTCGGCGCGCCCACGGTGATTTTTCTTTTTGTGCACGGCGGTCTGCGCGAGTTCGCGGTGCTCGACGCCGGCATCTGGCTGCAGACGCTGATGCTGTCTGCTCCGGCGCTGGGCCTGGACACCTGCGCCCAGGGCGCGCTGGCCACCTGGGGAGGGCCGGTGCGCGCCGCGTTCGAAGTTCCCAAGGCCTACAAGCTGATGTGTGGCGTGGCCGTCGGCTATGCGTCGGAGCATCCGATCAACCAGTACACGCCGGGACGGCCCGACCCGCAACTGCTACAGCTGGCCCCGAAAAACGCTTAACCGCGCTGGTTGCTGCGCCCTATCAGCAGAGCGGCCAGCAGGCCTATTCCAAAGGCTCCGGCCACCATCATCACGGTCGAAGGCGGCGTGGAGCGCACCACGCCTGAGACGATTTCACCCACGCGCGGACGTGCCAGCTCGAAACGCCGCTTGCTCATGCGGCCGCCGAGTTCGGCCAGATGCTCCGCCAGCACCCGTTCCGCCGCAGGCAGCAGCACGGTTTCCTCGTCGGCCACGTGGTGCATGAAGTTGCGCATCAGATCCAGCACCGCACCATCAAAACCGATGTCGTCTGCGCTCATGCGGCGCAGGCGCGCCACCAGGCGGCGTATGGCGTTGTGCTCAGGCTCGCTTTTGAGGATCACTTCGCCGTCCGGATACAACTCGCGCAGCGCGGGGTAGAACACCTCTTCTTCCAGCTTCATGTGGATTTCCAGCCCGACGCAGATGCGATCGGCCAGCGCCTGGCGCGTCACCGCGGGCGCGTCGGCGGTATAGCGGTGGAAGATGGCGAGCAGGTTTGCATGGTCGGCGCGGATCATGCGGGTGATCTTCGGCGCGAAGGCGCTGAGCACGGTGGCGTTCATACGAAAACTCCCTTTCCGGCGAAGTCTAAATCAGCTCAGTGGGTTCCTTGAACAAACTCACCAAGCCTTTCAAGCTCGTGCGACCAGTACAACGCCAAGCCACCGGCTTGCGCCTGTTCCAGATTGCGGACCTTGAAGACACCGGCCAGCACGGCCGCAGGCACGACCTGGGAAGTTCCAAACTTTGCCAACCAGTATCCCGCCTTGACCGCTGCGTCATTGTTCAGGCGCTTGACGCTGTTGGTTGCGCTATTCGACACCTTGCATTCGATGGGCATGAGCCGGGTGTCATGCAGGCGGACCACTACGTCGGCCTTGCGCTCACCCAGCAGACATTCCGCACAAAACTGGGAGTCTTGCGGACCTTTGACAATGGTATTGATCGCCTCGGCACCCACTTCCTTGAAGCCGATGCTGCTCAAATAGCTCTTGACCGTCGCTTCCTGTTGCTTCTTGCCGTCATTGCGGCGCTCGGTTGCAACGCGCTGGGCAGCCAATAATACTGACGAAGCCAACAAGGCGGCCTCACGCTGTTTCGGACTCGGCCCCTTCCCCGTGCCCATCCACGGGAAACGATGCGGATCGATCACCCGTTCAATTACGCCGAAGACCTTCCGCAGTGCTTCCGGGTTGTTTTGCAGGACGCCTGGAGCGATGGACTCGACATCTGCAATCACCTGCAAGTCGTCGTCGGAAATGGGTGGGCCAGCCAGATAACGCAGGGCTTCGCCCAAATCCAGTCCGTAGAGCTCCGCCAGGTTGCTGTCGGCTATCGAGCCGGGATTGAGGTCGTTGAGCTTCTTGAACAGCAGTTCGAACTTGCCACGCGCCTGCCGGTAGTGGGTAGACCAGGAGCTGGATACTGCCAGCCGCTCGGCCCGGAACCTGGCGGCGGAAACCTCCGCTGCCGCAGAAAGCTGGGCCACAGGCCAGCGTAGGGGCGAAAGCGTCATGCCATCAGTTCTGCTGGATCAGGAATCCGCAGCCGCTCAATCTCCTTGGGCTCAAACTTGGTCAAGCCGCCGGCGTAGGAACGCCCGCTTCCCGTACTCACATTGGCATTCAACCACGCAACCAGCCTGGCAAGGACGGAAGGCGCCAGATTCTCCCGTGGGTACAAACCGTGTGCAATATTGATGTGCCGCGCACCACAGATATTCAGCGTGAACTGCGGAGGCCGACGTGCCATGTACGTGCAAAGGATCGGCGCCGGTGGCTTCAGTCCGACGGACCACCAAGCCTTTCGGTGCCGCGCAACATATCCCATGTCTGCGCCTTGGGTCTTGGCCCACCGAAGAAACGCTTCAATAGCATCCTTGTCCGAATTGCCGAACCCGTCGAGCTCGGCGGGCAGGTCAATCACACGGCGCAGCCGGTCGGCGCTACGCAAATTGTCACCAGCATCGATCAGATCGCGCGCCTTGGTGACGGTCGGAATCTTGATGAGATCCGGTAATCCTTCAGCGCGTTCACCAGCAATCCAGATACCGTTCGCCCCGGTAACCTGGCCACGGTGAACCCGGCACAGCGAACCCAATTCAATCGTCCCACCTGCATCCGGGATCGGCGGTTGAATCACGACGGACCAACGCGGAGCCGCCTTCAAACGCTCGCGACTCACTATCGTTCCACGCTGCAAGCCGTTCAAACTCGCAGCAGTGGACACGGAACGCACTTTTACGGGCATTTTCGATTCACCAATACGAAAGCAGGAGATAGCCGCCGTCGACGCGGTACCCGGAAAGGCTTCAACCTTCGGATCAAGCACATGCAACGCGACCCCGCCGAGCTGATCCAGAAAGAGCTGGCGCAGCGCCGACCCGTAGTTGACATCTACCCACTCGGACGACGTGATGAATGCCCCGATATCGCCAGTCCGGGCCAACAAACGCGTCTGCAGAAAGAAGTGCAGATGCAGGCCTGCCAACGCGCTGGCCTTAATGCCCAACCCAGAAAATTGCTCCGCGTACCACGCCTTCCAACGTGGATCAATGTCATGGTGGCGCACGTAGGGAGGGTTGCCGACGAAGCCCGTCACACCTTGGATATGTGGCAATATGACTTCTCGATAGTCTTTGACCAAAATTGTCGTGCGGTCCGCCATTCCCCGTACGGACACATTGGCATGTAGCATTAGCGCAGCAAGCGGGTCCATCTCGACGGCAACCAAGCTTGCGTTAGGAAACGCAGCGCCGGCAGCAAGGATGAACCGACCCGACCCGGCGCCCGGATCGACGACCCGGTCAGGGGAGCCTTGGGCAGCGAGCCACGACACCATCGAACGTACTATCTCATGGGGTGTATACACGGCCCCCGAAGAGCGCCTGACGCTTGCCGTACGAATCCGGGAAAAGGCATCACCAAGCGGATCGCGCCCGGCCCATATTTCTGCCCGTATGGACTCTCGGTCGAACGCGTCGACGATTTCTCTCTGTCGGGCCTTAGCTAGTTTGAGGCGAGATAGCGCCGGCGCACACTCTTGGCCAATCAAGGAAAGGCAGAGTTCGGCAAGGTCGTTTTCGCTTTGCATGGGTATTTGTACAGTATATCGCCGCAGTACCCCATTGCAAATCAATCGATCAAGTTCGGCCGGTGCGCTTTACGGAACGTTTCGCCGCACCTGTCCCCCGCGGCGGCAAGCCCGTGTGTTGCGTCAGCATGCGCCCTCGCACGGGCTCCACCGAAGGCCGCTTCTCCGCCGTAGCGACCGGCGCCGCCGTCGAATTCTTCCTGCGCGCACTCTGGTAACTGCCGTCGCCCAGCGGCTGCCAGGTCGGGATCAGGTGCTGCTTGCCGTTGCCGATCAGGTCGGAGCGGCCCATCGTCTTGAGGGCCTCGCGCAGCAGTGGCCAATTGTTCGGATCGTGGTAGCGCAGGAAGGCCTTGTGCAGGCGGCGGCGCTTTTCGCCGCGCACGATGTCCACCGTCTCGCTGTCGCGCGTGATCCTGCGCAGCGGGTTGCGGTTGCTGTGGTACATGGCCGTGGCGGTGG
>JANNDB010000316.1:0-6626 GCA_031387285.1 Betaproteobacteria bacterium
GACCACCCGCGCGACGCCGCGAACCTGGATGCGGTGCGCGCCAAGGTGCATGCGCTGACCAGCCGCTTCCCGGTCTACCGCTAGGGAAGCACTGAACAGATCCCCGCCCATGAAATGCCCGTTTTGTAGCCACTCCGAAACCCAGGTGGTAGAGACACGGGTGGCCGAGGACGGCGACTTCATCCGCCGCCGCCGGCAGTGCGCGGCCTGTGAAAAGCGCTTCACCACCTACGAGCGGCCGGATGTCAACTTTCCGGCCATCGTCAAGAAGGATGGCCGACGCATCGAGTTCGAACGCGCCAAACTGCTCGCTTCCATGAACCTGGCGCTGCGCAAGCGCCCGGTGAGCACCGAGCAGGTGGACGGCGCGATCGAGCGCATCGAGGAAAAATTATTGAATCTGGGCCTGCGCGAGGTGTTGTCGAGCCGCATCGGTGAGCTGGTGATGCGCGAGCTGAAGAAACTCGACAAGGTGGCCTATGTGCGTTTTGCCAGCGTCTACCGCAGCTTCGAAGACATCGACGAGTTCAAGACGCTGGTGGACGAAGTGCGCCGCTAGTACATTAACACGTAAGTTGTGAAACATAATGACGCCCAAGCTTGCGGTCTGCATCTTGTCGAGTGAAGCTCCATTCGATAGTGCGTCGCTCTGCGTTTCGCGCTTGTTGCCATGCATCGACTTCTGTTTGCAGGGCGTGGCGATCGGGGATGCGTCGATCCAAGCACTGGCGACTCAGGATGCCAATCTCGATCTCCGCCATGTTGAGCCAACTCGCGTGTTTGGGTGTGTAGTGAAACTCCACGCGGCGCAGGAGTTTGTTTGCCGCGCGCTGACCCAGCACATCATCGAAACATTTCCTGAAATGGGTGTTGAGATTGTCCAGCACCAAATGAATGCGGCGTGCCCGGGCATACACACCCGTGAGCAATTCGTCGATGAACGCGACGAAGTCGGCTTTTCCCCGATGTGCGGTGACCGAGACGACTCGCTTACCGGCCTTGGGCTCAACCGCAACATACAGGTTGGTCGTTCCATTGCGCACGTACTCATAATCCAGCTTGGCGGGACTATGTGCGGCCATAGGCAATCGGTCACGGCTGTCACCGATGAGTTGCAGGCTCTTCTCGTCGATACAGATCACCGGCTCGGCGCGAGACATTGGTCGCGCGTACAACTCAAGCAGCGCGTACATACGCCGGCGGTACTCATCGCTCAAGACGCCAATGCACCACATCAACCGGCACCAGGGCTTGAGGTCGTTTTTTTTAACATGCGTCGCACCGTCTCCCTGCTCACGCTGGCCAGTCCAGGCTCTTGGCGGGCGACCCGCTCCAACTCGACCATCGTCCAGCGTTGCCTTCCAGTTGGTGGCGTGGAGCACGCCAGCGCGGTAACCCGCGCCTCCGCGTCCGTGTCGTACTGGCGAGGGCGTCCCGAGCGTTCCACATCGAAAAGCGCCAGATCCACACCGCCTTGCAGATACGCAGCCCGCGTTCGCCACACCGCCGTGCGCCCGATACTCAACACGGCCATGATCTGTGCCTCTGGGATACCCCGATCCAGGCAAGACAGCACATGTGCACGGTTGACCTCCCGCGACTGGTGCAGCCCCTTGGCGCGAATCCCCTCGACCACTGAGCGATCTTCCTCGCTCAGGTGCAATTCCGTCTGGCGCATGACAACTCCCATGGATGCCGGTTGGCGACATGCAGAGTTTAATCATGTTTCGTTATTTACGTGTTGATGTACTAGGCGGCCTTGCGCTTCGGCACGGTCTTGCGCAGCTTGCGCGCGCCACCCACCGCGCGCACGGCGGCGTCGCCCAAGGCTTCTGGCCCCATGGCAAATGCATCCACCATGCCCTGGGCAGCATCGGTGCCCTGCATGCGGGCGAACATGTCGTCGAACTGGCGCGTGAGGGCGTCGAGGTTCGGTGCGGCGGCCTGCTCCAGCTTGAGGTAGCGGTCCACCGACATGAGCACCATCGTCGGCTCGTCGTGGCGCGTGATGACGATGGCGCCTTCGGTCATGACCGTGCGAGTCACCTTTTGCATGCCGGCCACCAGCGCTGTGGCCGAGACGCTGGGCAAGGTACGCGCCAGACGCTCCAGGGACTCGGGACGGGAGGACAGCACAGCAGCCATGTAAATACCCCAATATGCCTTATTTGCCTATTTTAGGCATTGATGTCAACTCAGAGCAGAAATGTCGCTGATCGACCAAAGTAGAGATGCCCCCTCGGAGGTGGTGACAAGTGCTGGATCTCACAGGGGCTGGGGCTGGCCGCGCATGCAAGGTCTCGACCGGCATCACCGAGCTGACAGGCGGCTTCAAGTCGGCCGTCGCGGTTGCCTTGACCGTTCTCCCAAATTGGGAGATACTGGTACGAATGAGGGTCATCGCCAAGAGCAGTCTGCAGAAGTTTTGGGAGCGCCCTGGATGTGGCGACGCGCGCGGTCCGTTGCACAGCTGGTATGACGAGGCGATCAAGGCAACTTGGCGATCACCGCAGGATGTCAAGGACCGATACGCCAACGCCAGCATCTGCGGCAACAATGAATATTAAGCCGATCCGCAACGACGACGACCTCAAGGCAGTATTCCGCCGGCTCGAGGCCATCTTCCAGGCCGAAGAGCAGACGCCGGAGGCGGACGAGCGGGATGTGCTGGTGACTCTGGTCGAGGCCTATGAGAACAGGCACTTTGACTTCGGCCCGGCTGACCCCGTGGAAGCCATCAAGTTCCGCATGGAGCAAATGGGTCTGACTGCACGCGACCTCGAGCCCTTCATCGGGCCGAGTGGCCGGGTGTCCGAAGTGCTCAATCGCAAGCGGCGCTTGAGCCTGCGCATGGTCAAGAGCCTGCATGACGGGTTGAACATTCCTTATGAGAGCCTGCTCGCGGAAGTCCACTGACCGACGGCGTTGCCGATGGCAAGGCGGAAATGAAGTGGATAAGGCAGATTCAGACTATCGGGACAGGTCGGCGACACAATAGGAGGCCAGATCATGCCAACCGCTCCCCGCGCGACCGACGGCGCCAACAACTTGCTCGAACTGTCCGCGCGTCAGGCGGTTGCCGCAATGCGCACAGGCGAACTGCGAGCCGAGGACTATGCCGAGGCGTTGCTTGCACGTTGTGCGGCGGGCGACGTGCTGAACGCGTTCATCACGCTGGATGCCGAACAGGTACGTGCGGCTTCGCGTGCTGCGGACGCTACGCGCGCCGCAGGCGGGTCGTTGGGCGCGTTGCACGGGCTACCCATCCCCATCAAGGACAGCGTGAATACACAGGACATCGTGACCACGGCAGGCACGCCGGCATTGCGTGAGTTCCGGCCGGCCGCCGATGCGCCCGTGGTGGCGACATTGCGCAAGGCCGGCGCGCTGGTGCTGGGCAAGACCAATCTGCATGAGCTGTCGTTCGGTTGGACCAGCGACAACCTTGCGTTCGGCGCAGTGCGCAATCCCTACGACACGCAGCGTATTGCCGGTGGCAGCAGTGGCGGAACCGCCGCCGCAGTTGCTGCGCGCATGGCGCCGCTTGGCGTGGCCGAGGACACGCAGGGGTCCATTCGTGTGCCGGCCGCGCTCTGTGGCATCTGCGGACTTCGACCGACCACAGGGCGTTATCCGTCTGCTGGCATTGCGCCCATCACTGCATTGTTCGATCAGGTCGGCGCACATGCGCGCACTGTCGATGACCTGGCACTGTTCGACGAGGTGATGACCGGCGACAGCGCACCGATTGCACCGGTGTCGCTTGCAGGCCTGCGGCTGGGCATTCCGCGCGACTACTACTACGCAGGCCTGGATGAGCGCGTTGAGCTGGTCGTGAACACGGCGTTGACCAGACTGCGTGAAGCGGGGGTCACGTTGGTTGAAGTGCAGACGCCGCATCTGGACCAGCTCATCGACATGATCACGGGCACATTGCAATTGCACGATGTCGTGCCCGCGCTGACGCAATACCTGATCGCATCGGGCTCATCAGTCGGCTTTGCGCAGTTGTTGGCTATGGCCAGCAGCGATGTGAAGAGTGACCTTGAAAATTATGCGGTCCCCGGCGCGCCGCATGGCGTGTCGGAGCAGGCGTATCTGGCGGCACGCGATCGTCACCTGCCGGCGCTGCGCAGGATGTTCGCCGATATGTTCGCAAGCACGGGCGTGGCAGCCATCGTGTTTCCTACGACCATGGTCGCCGCAACCAAAATTGGCGAAGCAGACACGGTGCTTGTGCGCGGCAAACGTCTGCCGTTTCCGACCGCGATTGCACGCAACATTGCGCCTGGCAGTACAGCGGGCCTGCCCGGGCTTGTGTTGCCGGTCGGGCTTACACGCAAAGGTGGCTTGCCGGTGAGCCTCGAGTTCGATGCGCCCGCTGGCGGCGACAGGGCATTGCTGGGCATTGGTCTTGCTATAGAAAAGGTGTTGGAGCCGATGCCAGCGCCACCGGCAGGGTGGAAGTAGTCAATCAATAGTCTCAGCTGGTGCGTTTCATCCATGGCCAGCACACATGATGCGGGGTGCACTGCAATGCGAATGATCGTCTCGTTGTGTCTGCTGATGTTCCTGCAGATGCAGGCGCCGACGCGGGCTTATGCCGCTACGCCCACGGACGCGCAGAAGCGCGCACTCGACGAACGCATCGCGCGCATGGCGGATCTCTTTGGTCGCGAAGTAAGCTGGGAACTTCTGCACCTGAAGTTCATCGCGTTGTATGTGGAGACTAACTTGTACTCAAGTTATGTCGTAACTGAAACGTCGTGGAGAGACGGTACGACGCACCTGGTGATGAGTCCCCTGGAGTTCATGCAGCGGCTGACGGCGCTGGCTTTCAGTGCGGCGCCACTGAGTCCGGCAACAACTGGGCCGAGCCGCGCTCGATCAGGGTCCCGGCCAGCAGCACATGTCGCGCGGTTGCCGCCACATCGTCCAGTTCCTGGCGCAGCAACTGTGCGGCAGCCAGCGCCATGGCCTCGAACGGCTGGCTCACCGTGGTGAGAAGGTATGCGGGGCGGCGGCCGGCCGGAATGTCGTCAAAGCCCACCACCGACACATCGCTGGGAACGCGCAGCGTCAGCGCAAATCGCGCGGCGTCGAGCACCCCTAGCGCCATGGCATCGTTGGCGCAAAAGACCACCTCCGGGCGCAACTTTGGCGAATGTTGCGGCCCGCCGGCAAGAAGCTGCATCGCGGCCGCATGGCCTGATTCGTAGTGGTAGTCGCCCTCGAACTTCTCTGTACCCTGCACGCCAAGCTCCACCAACCGGGCCAGAAAATTGTCGACCCGCAGCGCCGACACCGGGCCGTCCGCCGGGCCGGTGACCACCGCAAACCGGCGGTGGCCGGCGGCGAACAGGCGCGACGCAAGCAATCGCGCGGCGCTGGCGTGGTCACACGCCACCTGGAGCACCTCTGCCTCCGCGCTGTGCCGGTTGAATAGCACCACTGGGCGCTGGCGCAAACGGGCCCGCGCCAGATCGGCCTGCGACAGGCCGACACAAGAGACCACAGCATCCACGCCGAACGCCAGCGCCTTGCCTAGCGCGCTGCTGCCCTCGCCTTCGCGCGTGCAGGGGAACAGCAGCGGTTGCAAGCCCTGTTGCAGCAGCGCCTGCGCCAGCAGTATCAGCACCTCGGGTGTATCGCGTTGCGTGGCCTCGGTCAGCAGCACTCCAGCCAGCCCGGAGCGTTTGGTGATCAGGCTGCGGGCCACCGCGTTGGGCTGGTAACCGAGTTCGGCCGCCGAGGCCAGCACCCGCGCGCGGGTGTCGGGCGAAATCGGCGAAACCGCCTGAAAAGCGCGAGACACCACGGCCTGCGACACACCCGCATGGCGCGCCACGTCGTAGGAGGTCGGGGCGTTGAGTTTTCGCCTCACCATGAAATCGTATTCATGTCAGGGTATTCCCGGAATATCATTTATGATTCTGCCTTATTGAAGTGTAATTCAGGCGCCAATATTGATTTGTATGAATTCGGATTCAATGAGTTGAAGCCGCGCATGAAAGGCAGCGACATCCTCCATGCAGCAGCCGTAGACGTCGGCGCGGCACTGGCACTACTTCTGGAGCAACCATGTTGACCGAACAGCAACTTCGCGAACGTTTCATCCCGTTCAGCGGCCTGCGCTACAGCACCGAGGCCTTCATCGACTACCGCATTCCCGGCTGCGCGCCGAAGAAAAACTATGCGCTGATCGGTCCCGGCGTGTCACAGAATCCGAACCAGCCGGTCAGCCTGCGCGAGAAGCATGGTTTCCAGGTGGGTGGGGTGGCGATGCCGCCGGGCAAGATCAACCCACCCCACATGCATTTCACTGCCGAGGTGTTTATCTGCACCCGCAGCGAATGGGACGTGCATTGGGGCTTCAACCCCGAACCGCTCAAGGCGCGCATCGGCCCGGGCGATATTGCCAGCATGCCGACCTGGATCTACCGTGGCTTCCAGAATGCCGGTGACGTGGAAGGCTTCATGTTCACCGCGCTCGGGCAGGACGACACCGGCGGCATCCTGTGGGGTGCGCAGACGCTGGAGGCGGCGGGTGCGCAGGGCGTGCACCTCACCGAGGACTACCACATCATCGATGAGCAGTCGGGCCAGCAATGGGACGCGGCGACGAT
>JANNDB010000358.1:0-2603 GCA_031387285.1 Betaproteobacteria bacterium
CGGATGGCTCGGCCTGGCTGCGAATGCCATTGCGGACCAGGCGACGCAATGTCGCCACGCCACGGTCGGAGGTACCCAGGTTCTCGTTCGCGTGCACGGCGACCGGGCGTTGCGACACCTGCACTTCATAGTCGCCGGGAAAGCGCTGGCGCTGCTCGTAGGATCGCTCCTCTTCGGTCTGGCCGACAAAGTCGATGGTCTGCTTTCCGACTTTCGATGCGTCGCCAATGCCCTTGGGATCGAGTTCGGTACGGAAAAAGCGCCAGCCGATCGTCATGGTGTTGGTGTCGTCGATCGGCACCATCCAGCGCAGCATGGACGAGCGCTGCATCAGCTTGGTCTTGTCAGCCGCCTCCCAGATGGCCCCGGTCTGGTTGCAGTTGGGCAGTATCGTCTCGGTGGAGCGCGTCCACCAATGCCCCTTCCACAGCCGGGTCTGCACATTGATCATGCCCAGGGGGGTTTCACGGTATTCGATTTCCTGCTCGGCCCCGGAAGCGTCACCAAACTGGGCGCCCGTCATGCGGGTGTGCAGGTACACCACATGCACCGGATCCTGGGTGTTCTCGTACACCTGCAGCCAGTTGCAGGTGATGGACAGCGAAAAGGGCACCATCTGCGTATCCGCGATGAACTCGGTGTCATAACGCGGCATCTCGGGCATCTGGTCGGGGTGACCGAAATACGCGAAACGAATGCCATTGACCTCGCGCACCGGGTAGGCACCATGCACGAGGCGCGAACGGATCCGGTCGGTGGGTTCGGCTGGCGTGGAGAGAATACGCCCGTCGATATCGTAGTGCCAGCCGTGGTAACAGCAGGCGATGCCACATTCCTGGATGATGCCGTATTCCAGGCTGGCACCCCGGTGTGAACAATGCTTGTGCAATAACCCGAGCCGGCCCGAGCCATCCCGGAAGACCACCAGGTCCTCGCCCAGGATGCGTAACGGCAGCGGCAGATCGCGCACTTCACTGGCCATCGCAATGGGCTGCCAGGAACGGCGCAACCACTCTCCACACGGGCTGCCTGGCCCCACGTGCGTCAATTCGGCGTCAGGCTGCCCGACATCGCGGCGCAGGTAACCCGCGTATCCCTTGAGCCTTGAAATGTCAACAGTCGTCATCGCGTCCCGCAACGTCAAAACAGTCCATCACACCACATCCCGTGATACCCGGTCCAGAGCCTTCGGCAGGACTTCACTGTTGAATAATAGTTTACTGACATTAAACTTGTCAACCTGGGTTCGGCTAAACTACGCGATCAAAATTGAGCGCTCAAACTCCATCGTTGGACCTGCCATGACCACCAACCCGTACATCGTTCAGCTGGAGTCCGTGTCCAAGCATTTTGGCAACTTTCAGGCCCTTCGCAACATCTCGCTGGCGGTCCGGCCGGGCGAAAAAGTGGTCATTTGTGGTCCGTCCGGCTCCGGAAAATCGACCATGATCCGCTGCGTGAATCGCCTGGAGCGCCACGAGTCCGGCCGCATCACCGTGGACGGCCTGGAACTCACCGACGATTCGCGCAGCCTGCAGGCGATACGTTGCGAGGTCGGCATGGTGTTCCAGAGCTTCAACCTGTTTCCGCATCTGTCGGTGATGGACAACCTGACCCTGGGCCCGGTGCGCGTGCGCAACATGAGCCGCAAGGAAGCCGAGGACGTGGCGATGCATTTCCTGGAGCGGGTACGGATTCCCGAACAGGCACACAAATACCCGGCCCAGCTCTCGGGCGGTCAGCAGCAGCGCGTCGCCATCGCCCGCTCGTTGTGCATGAAACCGAAATTGATGCTGTTTGACGAGCCCACCTCGGCGCTGGACCCCGAGATGATCAATGAAGTGCTCGACGTGATGGAAAAACTCGCGCTCGACGGCATGACCATGATGGTGGTGACGCATGAGATGGGGTTTGCCAAACGGGTGGCGGATTCCATGGTGTTCATGGACAAGGGCGAGATAGTCGAGACCGCGCCGCCCGCCACATTTTTCAGCAGCCCCGCGACCGAGCGCTGCCAGCAATTCCTCAAGCAAATACTGACACACTGACATGTCGCCACGCCTCGTCACCATCATCCTGCTGGCCGCCCTGCTCACCACCGGATGCGGCACCGACTACACCTGGGGCTGGTTCGTTGTATCACCCTGGACGCCCAAGGGACAGACCAATCTCAAGTTTCTGATGTCCGGGCTGGGCTGGACAGTGTTGCTGGCCATATGCGCCATCTTGCTGTCGGTGATCGCCGGGCTGCTGGTGTCACTGCTGTCCCTCTCCAGGAACCTGGGCTTGCGCGCCATAGGACGTGTCTATGTCGAGGCCTTTCGCTCGATCCCGATGCTGGTGATGGTGTTGTGGGTGTATTACGGTTTGCCGGTCGTCCTGGGTATCGAACTTGGCGTTTTCGCCGCCGGCGTGGTGGCGCTGGCTGTGTGCGACAGTGCTTTCGAGGCGGAGATTTTCCGGGCTGGCATCCAGTCCATTGATCGCGGACAACATGAAGCCTCGGAGTCCATTGGCCTGACCTGGTTTGACAAGATGCGCTACGTGATACTGCCGCAGGCGATTCGGCGCATCCTGCCGCCACTGGGCAACCAGTTTGTCTA
>JANNDB010001066.1:0-2016 GCA_031387285.1 Betaproteobacteria bacterium
CGGCATCGTTCTGGTATAGATCGGCGTGTGCAAGTTCGAGCCGAAGTGCCGACTGTTCCTGCTCCAGAGCGTCGATTGTGGTCAATGCGTCTTCGAGTTCGCGTTGTTCCTTTTGGCTCAGCTTGCGCGTCTGATCAGGAGGCGGCGTTGGCGTAATGCGGCCGGACATCGCTACCGGCGTCCTGGCAACGGTTGTCTTGGGCGGCCGACGTTGTGCGCCGACCGCATCACGGCTGCGCGCCGACTGAACCAGCCAGTCCTGTACGCCGCCTTCGTACTCGCGCCACAAGCCCCGACCTTCGTTGGCAATTGTGCTGGTAACGACGTTGTCGAGAAATGTCCGGTCATGGCTGACCAGGAATACCGTACCTTCGTAGTTTTGCAGCAGGTCTTCGAGCAGCTCGAGCGTGTCAATGTCCAGGTCGTTGGTTGGCTCGTCGAGCACCAGCACGTTGGCAGGGCGCGCGAACAGCCGCGCCAGCAAGAGTCGGTTTCGCTCTCCGCCCGAGAGTGACCGAACAGGAGAGTTGGCACGCGCTGGCGAAAAGAGAAAGTCGCCCAGATAACTCTTGACGTGCTTGCGTTGATTGCCGATCTCGATCCACTCGCTGCCCGGGCTGATGAAGTCCTCAAGGGTTGCCTCCAAGTCCAGCGTGTTGCGAAGCTGATCGAAGTACGCTACTTGCAAATTGGCGCCCAGCCGCACCCGTCCACTGTCCGGTATCAGTTCGCCCAGGATCAGCTTGAGCAAGGTCGTCTTGCCGACACCGTTGGCGCCAATCAGTCCGATCTTGTCGCCACGCAGAATTGTGGCGCTAAAATTCCTGACCACCAGATTCGTCCCAAACGCGAGCGACACATCGGTCAGTTCCGCGACCAGTTTACCGCCGGTGGCTCCCTTGTCGAGGTCCATCCGGACACGCCCGAGGGCATCGCGGCGCGAGGTCCTTCTCGCGCGCAGGGCCTCGAGGCGGTTGATCCGGCTTTGGCTGCGGGTGCGCCTGGCTTCGACGCCCTTGCGGATCCATACCTCTTCCTGCGCCAGCAGCTTGTCGGCCTTGGCATTGAGCACGGTTTCCTGCGCCATCAGGTCTTCTTTTTGCAATACATAGGCTGTAAAGTTGCCGGGGTAGGAGTGCAACTGACCGCGATCGAGCTCCACAATTCGGGTCGCGACCCGGTCAAGGAAGGACCGGTCATGTGTGATCGTCACGATGCTTCCGGCGAACTCCACTAGCAGGCCTTCAAGCCAGTCGATCGACTCCAGATCGAGATGGTTGGTTGGCTCATCAAGCAGCAGGATGTCGGGTTTGGCGACGAGCGCCTGTGCAAGCGCCACCCGCTTGCGTGTTCCACCCGAGAGTTGCGCGATGCGAAGTTCACCGTCCAAGCGCAGTCGGTCCAGGGTTTCGGCGACGCTTTGCTGCCAATTCCACCCGTCACGCGCCTCGATTGCGCTCTGTATCGCGTCGAGGTCTCCGTCGCCATCACTGTATTGCGCGATCAGCGCAATGATTTCGGCTACACCGGAACACACCACATCAAACACCCGTGCCGAAGCGTCCAGCAAGGGCTCTTGCTCGACGAAGCCAAGTCGCAAACCTTGTTGCCATTGCACCGTGCCATCATCTGGCTGTTCCCGCCCGGCAAGAATCCTCAATAGCGAAGTCTTCCCGGTGCCATTGCGCCCAATGAGGCCGACCCTTTCGGTCGTCTCCAGTGAGAAGTCGGCATGATCCAAGAGTGCCGCATGGCCGTAGGCCAGCTGCGCGTTGCTGAGTGTGATACGGGCCATAGTGGCGCCGATTATGCGGTGCCAGGTGGTAGCGGCCGGGCCTCTGCGGGGGTAGTGGCCTCAGCTGGATCGGCCAGAAAAGTGCGCAGCGGCAACAAACCGGATTATGATGAAAGTCTGCGGCCAAATTCGGTGCTTTGCCGTGGTTGACGGATGGCGTCACGCGCAGTTGCTGAGATATCTGTGGGGTGCTCAAATTTATTTGGCAGTTTGTGAAAACC
>JANNDB010000422.1:0-2454 GCA_031387285.1 Betaproteobacteria bacterium
TTGGGCGCCATTCACTGGGGCATGGTGATGCGCGACGGGTCGGCCCAGCCCGTGCCGTCGCTGCTTTGGGGCGTGGTACCCAGCCTGCTGGGCTGGGTGGGATTGCTGCTGGGCCACGCACCAGGACTGTTGCTGATCGCGGCGTTGCTGTGGGCTTGCTTCGCGGTGGACCGGACCCTGTATCCGCGCTACCGGCTGCAGGCCTGGCTGCCCTTGCGATTGCGGCTTACGCTGGTGGCCAGTGTCAGTTGTCTTGCCGGGGCAGCGGCGCTGTGGCGTTAGGCGCACGCGATTAGCACGATGACAGGCACGACAGCGCTGATCTGGTTCAAGCGCGACCTGCGCTTGCGCGACCACGCGCCCCTCGCGCAAGCGCTGCACTTCGAAAGCGCGCTCGGCCTGGTGGTGATCGAGCCGCGGTGGCTGGCGAGCCCGGAGTGCGACCCGCGCCACGTTGGTTTCCTGCTCGACTGCGTGGCCGAACTGCAGCGCGATCTGACGGCGCGAGGCCTGCCGCTGCTTGTACGAACCGGCGCGATGCCGCAAGTGCTGCAAACACTGCGGCAAGAGTTTGCCTTCACCCACCTGTTCAGTCACGAAGAAACTGGCCCGGGATGGAGCTACGCCCGCGATCTGGCCGTGGCCGAATGGTGCCGCAGCCAAGGCGTGCAGTGGACCGAGTCGCCGCAGACTGGCGTGGTGCGGCGCCTGCGCTCGCGTACCGGATGGGCCGGGCGCTGGGCGCAGCGCATGAATACACCCGAGGCACCGGCGGCACCCGCGGCCAAGGGCTTTAGCGCGCCACCAGGCCTGAAGGCGTCGGCGCTGCCCACCTTGCGCGAGCTGGGCTTGCCTGCCTTGGGCGCGGCCTTGCCACCGGGCGGCGAGCGCGCCGCATGGGCCACGCTCGACAGTTTTCTCGACGGTCGCGGTCGCGGCTACCGCCGCGCGATGTCCAGTCCGCTCACCGCTGCCGACGGCTGCAGCCGGCTGAGCGCGCATCTGGCCTTCGGCACGATCTCGATGCGCTGTGTGCACCAGGCCACCGAAGCGCGGATCGCGGCCACCACCGACCGCAACTTGGCCTACGCCTTGCGCGGCTTTGCCAGCAGGCTGCGCTGGCACTGCCATTTCATGCAAAAGCTCGAAGACGAACCGGCCATCGAGTGGCGCAACGTCGCGCGCGCTGTCGACGGGTTGCGGCCCGGAGACGGTGTGCATCCGGGCCAGATCGATAAAGAACGACTTCAAGCCTGGTGCGAAGGCCGCACCGGCTTCCCCATGGTCGATGCCTGCATGCGCCAGCTATGCGCCACAGGCTGGTTGAACTTTCGCATGCGCGCGATGCTGGTCAGCTTTGCGGCCTACCACCTGTGGCTGCACTGGCGCGAGCCGGGGCTGTTTCTGGCGCGCCAGTTCCTTGATTTCGAGCCAGGCATCCACTGGAGCCAGATGCAGATGCAGTCGGGCACCACCGGCATCAACACCCTGCGCATGTATTCGCCGGCCAAGCAGGCGCACGACCACGATCCGCAGGGCCTGTACATCCGGCAGTGGGTGCCGGAGGTCGGCACCGCGGCTTATCCGCCCCCCATCATCGATGAGCGCACGGCGGTGGCTGCAGCGAAAGACAAGTTGTACGGCCTGCGCCGGACCCACGCAGCGCAGGCCGAGGCTCATGCCATCCAGCACAAGCACGGCTCACGAAAAAGTGGCTTGTCAGCCGGAGCACCCGCGAAACGCCGAACTCGGGTCGCGCCGGCAAGCCAGGGCCAGTTGTTCTAGCCAGCCGAGCGTCCACCCTGCAACCATGACGAGGTCATCATGAAACTTTTCAACAAGCTCCCCGGCTTCGAGCGATCGGCGCCAGGGATGGAGCTTCGCATCTGGCGGCGCCTGCCGGCCATCGTGTTGTGGGGCACGCTGCTGCCCCTGGGGCTTGCCGCGCTGAACCGTGCGGTGGCGCCGCCGGTCTCCGAGTCCGGGGCCGGAGCCGGCGCGCTGCTGTTGTGCGACTACATGATGTTCGGCGTCGTCCTGTTGCACTGGATGCTGGTGCTGACGCTCGCGCTGGCGTGCTTCATCGTCAGGGTGATGAAGGGTCCGGCCTATGTGGCTGACGCCTACCCTTTGCCGAGTGAAAAGGTTGAGCCGGTGGCGCGGCTCTGATCGAGGGCCGTGCCGGGTTTGCTGTAGCTGGCGATGTAGTTGACCGCCAGGCTGCGCGTCCACCAGGCGCGATGGATGGCGGGCAAGTAGGCCATGCCTCGCTGTTCGCCGCTGACCAGTCCGCAGTCGCCGGCGACCTGCGCCAGCTCTTCGGGCCGCACGAACTGCGCCCAATGGTGCGTGCCCCGCGGCAGTACCCGAAAGACCATCTCGGCGCCGACGATCGCAGCCAGGTAGCTGCGCAGCGTGCGGTTGATCGTCGAGGCCACCAGCAGCCCGCCGGGT
>JANNDB010000440.1:0-3097 GCA_031387285.1 Betaproteobacteria bacterium
CCACCGCAGTGGCCGGCGCCGTCGTCACGGCACTTGGCGTGTGTGGCTGGTCGCTGGTCAACGCACCCTGGCAACTGTTTGCCTGCGCGTTGCTCAGCGGAGGCGGCTGGGTCACCATGGGGGCCGTGGCGCTCAACGCGGCCATCGCGCCGTGGTACGTCACGCACCGTCCCATGGCACTGGCCAAGGCGTACAACGGTGCCAGCATCGGGGGCGTGATTTTTTCTCCGTTGTGGGTGGTGTTGATAGATCGGTTCGGGTTCACCGCGGCGTCAGCTGGTGTGGGTGTGTTGATGGTGCTCGTGGTGATGATCGTCTCGGCAACGGTGTTGTCGCGTTCGCCGGCGCAACTCGGGCAATACCCGGATGGAGACGCGGCGGCCAGCAGCAGTTCCAGCGCCCCGCACGACGTGCACCGCAACATACAGGGATCGGCCTTGTGGCGTGACCGGCAGTTCCTCACGCTCGCGGGCGGCATGGCGCTGGGCCTGTTCGCACAAATTGGTCTGCTCGCGCACCTGTTCTCGCTGCTGGCTCCGGTGCTGGGCGCGCAGTCTGCCGGTATCACCATGGGATTTGCGACGGGCTGCGCCATCGTCGGACGGCTCGTGCTGGCCCAACTGCTGCCGCCCGGCGGAGATCGCCGCGTGGCGGCTGCCATCGTGTACGGCATACAGCTTGTGGGCGTGCTGCTGCTGTGCTGGGCCAGTGGCCAGCAACCGTTATGGATTCTGCTGGCGGTTGCACTGTTTGGTGCGGGCATTGGCAACGCCACCTCCCTGCCACCGTTGATAGCACAGACCGAGTTCGCCAGGGAGAGTGTGCAACGCGTAGTGGCCTTGACGGTGGCAAAGGCGCAGGCCACCTATGCGTTTGCGCCCGCAGTGTTCGGGGCCATTCTGGTATGGACGGGCGGACCATCACCACGCATCGGTAACAGCGCATCCGCCTTTCTGCTCTCGGTAGGCGTGGTGCAACTTGCCGCCATCGCGTGTTACCTCTCGGGCCGGCGCCCAGGGCGTTAACGGTGCGGCAACTGCGCCAGCGCCTCTCTGGACTGCGCCATCTCCGCGTGCAGCCAGGCGCGCAGCGTGCGCAATGGCGGCCAGTCGGCGAGCTCGGGCGGAAACACGATCCAGTAGGTGGCTGATTCAGCGTCGGCCAACGGCGGGCCGGGCAGACGTGCAAGACGGCCATCGAGCAAGGCGTCGGCAGCCAGCAGCTCGCGTACCAGCGCCAGCCCGAGGTCCTGCTCGGTGGCCTGCAGCAGCAGGCCGCCATCATTGAAACTGGCCACCGGCTTGGCCTTGAGCGTCACGCCAAGCTGGGCCAGCCAGTGCGCCCATTCGCCAGCCTCGCCCAGCAGCGGCTCTTGCGCCAGCGCGGCCGCCGGCAGCGTGGCCAGCCGTGCCACACGCGCAGGCGCCGCCACCGCAATCAGTGCCGCGTCCATCAGGCGCTCGGCCTGCAGGCCGCGCCACGGGCCGGTGCCTGCGCGTAATCCGGCGTGGAAGCCCTCGCGCCCCATGTCCACCAGAGACTGCGAGGTGTTGATCTCCAGCGCGATGTCGGGATATTTCGCGTGCCAGCGCCCCATGCGCGGCAGCAGCCAGCGCTGCGCGAACGAAGGCAGCACCGTCAGCCGGATCTGCGGCGCCACGCCAGAACCGGCTTGCTGCGCTGCGCGCGCGCCATCGGCCAGCGTGTCCAGCGCGGTCTCCACCGCCCGCTGCAGCGCGGACCCGGCAGCGTTGAGCACGAGACTGCGGCCGCGCCGGTCGAACAGCTGCACACCGAGTTGCCCCTCCAGCAGCTTGATCTGCTGGCTCACGGCGCTGTGCGTCAGGTGCAAGTCGTCAGCGGCAGCACGCAGGTTCTGGCGCCGGGCGGCAGCACGAAATGCAGGCAGGGTATTCAAGGGCAAACGGGGCTCATTGGGCATTCTGGTTAGTTATTCTGACCAATAAGGACTTAATTTATCGCTTTTCTGCGTGATTTCATAGGTTTATTCTTTCCAGACCTTCCAAATCAAGGAGAAAGACCATGTCCACACTGTCACACACCCTCTACCCGTCCCTTGCCCGGCCAGCCCGGCCCATCCCGGTGCGTCTGCCCGCCTTGCCGGTGCGCTGGTGGGCCGGGGCGCTGGCAATGTGGCAGGCGCAACGGCTGTTGCGTGCACACCGCAGAATCCTCGAAGGCATGAGCAAAGCCGCCTTGCGCGACATCGGCATGGAAGCCGGAATGCCCGTGGGCCGGCACGACACCGGCACGCGATTGCTCAGCCAGGTCGGGCCTGTCTGAACGCAGCCATATGGAAGGCAGCGTGTTCCGGCTGGTAACGCAACTCCGGGCCGACCGGGCAGGCGCGCCGCGCAAGGCAACCGCTCTGCATGCAACCCTCGCCCGCGGGCGCGTGCAGATGGCTGGCGCATTCGTCCACTCTATATAGAGTGCCGGTGAAGGCTCCCACCGGGCAGGCTTGCAGGCACGGTTGATCAACGCAGCGAGCGCACACATCGGTGGCAGAGGTTTGCGCCGCTTCGGAGAGCGCCGCAGCATCCCCTGCGTCCAGCAACGGCAACACCAGCGCAAAGCGGTAGGCGTGCCACAGCCCGTGTTGCGGATGGATCAGCAGCATCAGCGGGCTCGTCGCCACGGGTTCGGCACGGCTCGCCCATTGCTGGAACGGAAACCAGGGTGGACCGTCCGACGGGAAGATCGCCAGGCCGCCTTCGGCTTCGGCCAGGGCCATGCCGATGGACTTGCTCCAGCGGTCCAGCGGATCGGGCAGGCCGTTATGCAGGAAGGGAGACGCTGAAAACTGCGGCCACAGCTCCGAACCCACCTGCCCGACCAGCCACACCACGGCCGCGGCTGAGCCACCGGGTAATTCGGGCAGCGCATCCTCCGCATCAGGCACAAAACCACCCCGCAGGCGCAGGCCGTGCGTGGCCAGTTCACGCTCAAGACGGCTGCGCGACACCATTACCCGCTTGTACTTCCACGCCCGGCGCGGCAACATGCGCGCGCGTGCGCGGCGGCCCGGACGCAGTGGCCGTCACGCGCGCTTCGAAGAACATGTCGCCGTCGATGT
>JANNDB010000454.1:0-8415 GCA_031387285.1 Betaproteobacteria bacterium
GAACGTGTTGCCAAGGCGCTCAACAAGCTCGGCGTTCCCTCGGCCAAGGACGTGAACGCCCTGATTGCCCGTATCGATGCGCTGAATGCGAGCGTGCAGAGGTTGTCCGGTGCAGACAAGCCGGCCGCAAAGAAAGCCGCAGCGCCTGCAAAGAAGGCCGCCGCCCCCGCCAAGAAAACCGCTACCCCCGCGAAGAAGGTCGCCGCCAAGCGCAGCCCTGCCAGGAAGTCAGCCTGAGTACCCAGCCCGCGTAACACATCGCGTTCATGGCGCAATCCCCAAACCAGGCGCGCAAACCGCGCGTCGCTTTGGCCCTGGCAGGCGGAGGTCCGCTGGGTGCCATCTATGAAATAGGCGCCTTGTGCGCACTCGAAGACTCACTGTTCGGCCTTGACCTTCGCCGGCTCGACCACTATGTGGGCGTGTCAGCCGGCAGCTTCATCGCCGCCGGACTGGCCAACGGAATGGGGCCACGCGCCTTGTGCGCGTCCTTCATTGAAAACGACGCTGGCGCTCCCGGCGATGTATTCGATCCGGCCTGGCTGATGGCCCCGGCCTATGACGAGTTCATCCGGCGCGCCATCATGCTGCCCGGCCTGCTTGCCGATGCGCTATGGCGTATCACGATTGGCCGCAAACCCATCACGCAGGTCATCGAACGCCTGGGCGCGGGGCTTCCCACAGGGGTTTTCTCCAACCACAAAATCCACGAGCAGTTGTCCCGCCTTTTCGCCAAGACCGGTTTCACGAACGATTTCCGGCAGCTCAAGACGCGCCTGACGCTGGTTGCCACGAACCTGGACACCGGCGAAGCCGCCCCTTTCGGCCAGCCCGGATGGGACCATGTGCCCATATCCGTGGCGGTGCAGGCCAGCTCGGCACTGCCCGGACTGTATCCCCCGGTGGAGCTGGACGACCAGTACTACGTGGATGGCGCCCTGAAGAAGACGCTGCATGCCTCCGTGGCGCTGGATCACGGCGTGGACCTGATGCTGTGCCTGAACCCGCTAGTGCCGTTTGATGCCAGCGTACCGTCAACGCCCCGCGTCATGCAGCGCGGCCTGCCGCCGGGGCTGCGTGCCATACCGCGCATCGTTGACGGAGGCTTGCCCGCCGTGCTGAGCCAGACCTTCCGCTCCATGATCCATTCGCGCATGGAACTCGGCATGAAGCACTACGAGCGCGTCTATCCGAATACCGACATACTGCTGATCGAGCCGGACCACCGGGACCCGGAGCTGTACCTTGCAAACACCTTCAGCTATGCCCAGCGCCGCCACCTCGCAGAACACGCCTACCAGCAAACACGCCACATGCTGCGTTCCCGCAAGACCAGCCTGGCCATGAAGCTGGCGCGCCACGGCATCACGCTCAACCACGCCGCGCTCGACGACGCGCGCGCCCACTTGTGCGCACCGGCCAAGCCGGCGACGCGGCTCGGCCAGGCCATCGCCACGCTGCAGGAGCTGATCGATGACATGGGCCATCTCACCACGGTTCGCCCGGTCCGCAAAGCCTGACCCACCATGGCCAAGAAAGCCCCCCGGCGCACCGCCGAGCGCATTTTGGAAGTGACGCTCGAATTGTTCAACCGGTTCGGCGAACCCAACGTGTCCACCACGCTGATTTCGGCCGAGATGAACATCAGCCCGGGCAATCTGTACTACCACTATCCGGCCAAGGACGAACTGATCAACTCCCTGTTCGACCGTTTTGAGCGCGCGTTGACCGAGTTGCTCAATGCCAGCGACAGTGTGCGCGACGTCGAGGACGCCTGGTTTTTCATGCACTCGCTGTTCGAGCTGATCTGGAAATACCGTTTTCTGTACCGGGACCTGAACGACCTGCTGTCCAAGAACCGCCGACTGGAAACCCACGTGCAGGCCATGCTCAAGAACAAGGCGCGCTCCTTGCGCACCATGCTCGACAGCATGGGCCGCTCCGGCGCCATGAGCATCGATTCGCGCGAAGCCGAACCGACCGCCACCAGCATGGTGGTGGTGCTGACCTACTGGCTGAGCTTCGAATACGCGCGCGACCCGCGCAAGGCACTGGAGCCCGAAAGCGCGCAGGCCGCCCTGCTGCGCGGCGCGCACCACGTGCTCAATCTGCTGGTTCCCTACCTGGAGCCCGGCCAGCGCCAGCATCTGCTTACACTGGTAGGTGCCTATAGCGGCCCGGCGGCCTGAATTTTTACACTCCTGCGGACCTGGGTTGCGCTACATTGGGCGCTGCTACCCCAGCGCATGTTCCCAATTCAAGGAGTATTTCCATGGCAGGATGGTTTGAAGTCAGCAACAGCAAGGATGGCCAGGTTCGCTTTGTGCTCAAGGCGGGCAACGCGGAAACCATCCTGACCAGCGAGTTGTACAAGGCGCGTGCGTCGGCCGACAACGGCATCGCCTCGGTGCAGACGAACTGCGCTACCGACGCCCGGTATGAGCGCAAGGAATCCACGAACGGAAAGTTCTACTTCAATCTCAAGGCGGGCAACCACCAGGTCATCGGTACCAGCCAGATGTACTCCAGCGCCGCTTCCCGTGACGCGGGCATCCTGTCAGTGAAGACCAACGGCGCAAGCACCAAAGTCAAGGACGAAACCTGAACAGGCGTTCCGCCAGGGTCACTCGCCCCACGGCAGCATCAGCGTCACCAGGGAGAGTTTGGCGAACTCCGGCTCAAAGCCATCGATGATTTTCTGCGGATCGGGACACAGGGTGGCGTCGGTGATCACGCCAAACTGTACGCCGCCGCCGTAGCTCAGTATTGACACCCCGAGCCCGACCGTGCCGCTTTGCGGCACCCAGAACAGGCTCTGCTCCAGGCTGGAGCCAAGAAACTTGAGCTTCTCGCGCGGACCGGGCACGTTGGTCATGACCGCCGTGGTTTTCTTGGAAAACAGGTTGAGCATGGCGTCCTGCGCCGGCTTGATCAACAGGCCGGCCACCGCCAGCAGGCCAAACGCCATCAAAGGCTGCATGCTGCCTTTGAGCTGCGCCATGCGCCTGCGTACTTCGTAAACCCGTTCCACAGGATTGTCGATGCCAATCGGCAACACCACAGGGGCGAGACCGAACCGGTTGCCCAGCTTGTAGGCCTGTTCTATCGGGCGCAGGTTGACCGGGACCATGGCCCGGATCTCCTTGCCTTTCACGGCGTCCCCGTGTGAAACCAGGTAAGCGGCGATGGCGCCAGCCACACAGCTGAGCAGTACATCGTTGATGGAACAGTTCAGCGCCTTGCCGACCGCCCGGACCTCCTCCAGTGGAATGGGCGAGCACCACGCAACCCGCTTGGTACGGCCCGGCGTACCTTTGAGCCGAGTCGCCGAGTCATCCGGCATCAGCGCCAGCGCGGCGGCGTCGCGCATGAGCTGGAAGGCCATCTTCGCCATGTCCACGGAGCCGGACAAGCCCTTGTCCATGCCTTTTTGCGGGTCCAGCAGCAGGTCCAGCGCATTGGTCGCGCCGCTGCCCGCGCTGCCCAGCGCCCTTATCGCCACATCCGTGAACGGTTTGATCAAGGTGTCGGTCAGCCAGTCTTCGGCGCCGTCCAGGCCTTCCCGCCGCTTCTTGCCTTTGCGCTCAGGCGGCGCGTTGCCGCCGTCCACCAGCGACTGGGTCACCGAAATCAGCGCAATGCCATCGGCAATGCAATGGTGGATGCGTACCAGCATGGCTGAGCCGCCCATGTAGTCTTCGACCAAATGGAACTGCCAGAGCGGGCGCCCGGGATCGAGCGGCGTGACCGCCAGTTCACCCAGCCGATCCTGCAGTGCCTGCTGCTCCTGCCCCTTTGGCTTGCGCGCCAACTTCTCCCGCACGACGTGCCGGTTGATGTCAAAGGCATCATCGCGCACCCAGGTCGCGCCTGCCGCGTCCTGCACCACCTTCTGGGCAAAGCGCGGGTACTTGAGCAGACGCTCCTCGATGCGCTGGCACAGATCGGCATGGCCGATGCCGGGCTTGAGCACCCACACCCCCACAATCATCATCAGGTTCGATGGTGAGTCCATGCGCAGCCAGGCCGTGTCGACCTTGCTCATCCGCTCACCCGAGAGACCGAGCGCGCCGCTCACCGCGTCCTTCATGTTGTCGCGCACGCCCGTAGCCACCTTGCGCGCGGTCCGCCCGGCCTTTCGGGCCGCCGGCGCCACGGTGTCAGCCATGGCCTGCGCCGCGTAGCGGGCTGCCTGCTGGGCAGAAAGTCGGGTCACCATGTACGTTCTCCTGGGCGTATCCCGGCAACACCTCGCCACCGGTCCAACATGGCAATATTGTCTGGTCAAATGCGGGCTTAAGATACCCGGCACATACCCGCACCGGGTCTGCACCCTCAATATCTACCGGCAACCACCCTGGAGACACCCATGGCCGACCTGACCAAGAAGTTCGAAGCCGCAGCGGCAAACTCGAAAAACCTCAGCGAACGACCCGACAACGCCACCCTGCTGAAGATCTACGCGCTCTACAAACAGGGCAGCGTGGGCGACAACGCCGACAAGAAACCAGGCTTTGGCGACATGGTGGGGCGCGCCAAGTGGGACGCCTGGAATGCACTCAAGGGCACTTCCAAGGGTGATGCCCAGCAGCAATACATCGACCTGATCGCGTCGCTCAGCTGATCACGCCGCGCGCGCGCAAGGCGTCCACCTGCTCCTGGGTGACACCGACCTCGCGCAGCACAGCCTGCGTGTCCTGTCCGAGCGCCGGCGCGTTGCGCCGATGGCCACCCGGGGTGCGCGACAGCTTGGGAACAAAGCCGGGAACGGTCACCTGGGTACCGTCGTCGAGCTCCACCGTGCCCAGCATGCCGCGCGCGGCAAAGTGCGGGTCGGCCGCGATGTCGGCCACGGTGTAGATGCGTCCGGCCGGAACGTCGGCCCGCGCAAGCGCATCGAGCACCTCGGCGACTGTCAGGCGCTGCGCCCAGTCGCCGATGGCGGCATCGATCTCCTGCACCCGCAGCACACGACCGGCGTTGTCCCCCAGTTGCGGATCGCTACCCAGATCGTCCCGTCCGATTGCCGCCATGAGCCGTTTGAAGATGCTGTCACCGTTGCCGGCGATGATGGCGTAACCGCCGTCGGCACAACGGTAGGCGTTGGTTGGTGCGATGCCGGGCAGCGCGCTGCCCGAGGGCCCGCGCACGGCGCCAAACAGGCCGTACTCGGGCAACAGGCTCTCCATGCAGTTGAAGACCGCCTCGTACAGCGCCACATCCACCACCTGCCCCTCGCCGCGGGGCATGTCAGCAGCCACAGTCTTGCTGCGGTGGTGCAGGGCCATCAGCACGCCAATCACGCCGTGCAAGGAAGCCAGCGTGTCGCCGATGCTCACGCCGACGCGCACCGGCACGCGCCCGGGCTCGCCGGTCAGGTGCCGCAATCCGCCCATGGCTTCGGCAACCACGCCAAATCCGGGACGGTCCCGGTACGGCCCGGTCTGCCCGTACCCGCTGATACGCAGCATGACCAGGCCCGGATTGGCTGCCTGCAACACATCCGGCCCCAGGCCCCAGGATTCCATCGCGCCGGGGCGAAAATTCTCTATCAGCACGTCGGCGTCGCGCGCCAGCCGGCGCACGATCTCCTGCGCCTCGGGCTGGCGCAGGTCCAGCGCCACCGAACGCTTGTTGCGTGACTGCACCTGCCACCATACCGAGGTGCCGTCCTTGAGCAGCCGCCACTTGCGCAACGGGTCACCGGCGCCCCGTCCCGGATTTTTTGGATCGGCCGGCGTTTCGATCTTGACGACATCCGCGCCAAAATCCGCCAATGTCTTGGCCGCGAAAGGCCCGGCAATCAATTGACCCAGTTCAATCACCTTCAGGCCGGCGAGCGGCCCGGCAGGGGCTGTCATTTGCGCGCGGCCGGCTTGCGCACGGGCTTGGACGCCGCGGGCCCATGCGGCAACATGGTGTCGAGCAGCTTCACAATCTCCGCCTCGATACGGCCCTTGAAGGCCCCCAGCAGGAAGCCGAGCCGGGCGTCGAGTTCGAAATGGTCCTTGGTGACGTGCAACTCGCCCTCCACACCCGAACGCGTAAACCGCACGAGGTCAGCGCTGCGCCCTTCCTCGTAGGTGCACTCCATGGAGAAGTCGCGTTCAACCTGTTCGGCCCAGTCAAAGGCGATTTTCCGCGCCTTGGCAAGGCCAAGCGTGTGATTGCGCACGATATGTAGATCAGCCACCGTTGTTCTCCGTCTGGAAGTTGCCCGCCTTGAGCATCTTGTTGCGTTCACCGGGCGGCAACGCCGCCAGGCGCTTGACCGCATCATAAAACGCAGGCCAGTTGCCCCCATTTCGGGCGTGCAGGGCCACAAACGCCGGCACCAGTTCATCATAGGCAGCCTGTGCGCCAAAGCTCGCGTTGTTCGCGTTGGCCACCCATTGGTCGTAACCCGCATAACCGCCCCAGGATGCCTTGAGCTGCGCATAACGCCGACGGAACTCCTCCAGCACAGCCTGCTTTGCCTGGCGGCTGGCCTGCACGCCGGCACTGGCCGCGTTGCGCTCCAGGTAGACACTTCGCAGCTGTTCCCGCGTTTCCAGAGCCAGAACCCGGAACGCCTTGCGGCGCTGGTCGAAACGGGCATACGCGGCCCGCGCGTCGTCGCCGGCCTCCATCGCGAGCCAGCGTGCAGACCCGAGCTGTTCCACCGCCGTCGCAAAGGATTCGTTGAACATGGTGTCGTCCCGCGCGTACACGACCTGGTGCGCCAGTTCATGAAATATCAGCCGCGCCAACTCACCATCGGGGTAGTGGACAAATGTATTGAGCAGTGGGTCGCCACCCGCCCAGTTCATCCAGCCCAGGGTGGAATAGGCCGGTACGCCGTAGACCGACACCTCCAGGCCCTGGGCGCGCAAGGTATCCGCCAAAACCCGGGCCTGCGCTTCGTCGAAGTAACCCCGGTACGTGACGCAGCCCAGTACCGGAAAGCAGAACTCCTCCAACGAGAGCGAAAACTCGGGAGCGGCCACCACGTTCCATACAACGGCGCCGCGCTTCACGTCCGCATAGCGACGATAACTCGCGTTGTCGGGCAGTCCCAGTTCGCTGACGGCAAAGCTGCGGATGCGCTGCGACAGCGCAAGCCGATCCTTCAGTTCGGCCGGCGTTGCCCGGTCGTCAAGCCATTCGCGCACCGGACGCGCTGCCTGCATCAGCTGCAGATGGCCGCTCACCGATTGCCAGTAATAGCGTGTGTCGGCGCAGGCGCACAGCAACAGCGCCACGCCAGTGACCGCGAGCGCCCTGACTGCCCGGCGCCACACTGGTGCGGAAGTTGCAGATTGAACGCGAAGTTGGGCCATTCCGCGATTGTGCGGGAAAGGCAGAACGTCGACCGCCTGGCCGCAGGCACGCCTGAACTGCCGTATGCTGGCACCATGCCACGCCTGACCCAAGCGCCCAACCTGGCCATCGCCACCCTGTGGGCCGAGGCACTGAGCAATCTGGGGATTGCCACCACGGTACAGCGCCAGTTTCTCTCCAGCGTGGCCGGTGAATTGCCACCGGACCAATGCCTTCCGGAGGTGTGGTTCACCCATCCGGAGCAGGAGGAGCAAGCCCGCGATCTGCTCTACCACCTGCAGCATGTGCCGCAACGGCGCTGGACCTGCGTGTGCGGTGAAGTTGTTGATGGCGGCTTCGAACAATGCTGGAACTGCCAGACGCGCATGCCGTTCTAGCCCGATTCCCTAGTCCGGCAACACCGCCGTCACTTCAATCTCCACTTTGGCGCGCGCCTCCACCAGCGCGGCTACCTGTACGCAGGTCATGGCCGGAAAATTGCGCCCCATCACCTCGCGGTACACCTTTCCCAACTCCTGCAGCCGGGCGTTGTACTCGACGCGGTCCAGGATGTACCAGGTCATGCGCACCATGTGCTCGGGGCCGGCGCCCGCCTCCTGCAGCACCGCAACGATATTGCGCAGGGTCTGGGCCGTCTGCGCGATGAAGTCATCGGTTTCGAACTGTTGCGCGCCGTTCCAGCCGACCTGGCCACCGACAAAAATCTGGGTGCCGCGCGCGGCAACGCCGTTGGCGTAGCCCTTGGCGGGTGCCCATCCGGGCGGCTGCAGGAATTTCATAAATGCTGCTTGAGTTTGAAGCGTTGCAATTTGCCGGTCTCGGTGCGTGGCAAAGCCGCCACGAACGCGATCTCGCGCGGGTACTTGTACGGTGCGATGGACGCCTTGACGTGGTCTTGCAGCGACTTGACCAGCGCCGCGTCGGCGTTGAAGCCGCCGCGCAGCACGCAGAAGGCCTTGACGATCATCCCGCGCTCGTCGTCCGGCTTGCCGATAACGCCACACTCCGCAACGGCGGGGTGTTTGAGCAGCGCATCCTCGACTTCGGGCGCACCCACGTTGTAGCCGGCCGTGATGATCATGTCGTCCGTGCGCG
>JANNDB010000470.1:0-2138 GCA_031387285.1 Betaproteobacteria bacterium
GCGAGGGTCTGGGCCTGCGTTACGGCCGCCAGATGCAGACGATCGCCGGCGTGCACTACAACTGGTCACTGCCGGATGAATTCTGGAGCGCGTTGCACAGCTGCTGCGAAAGCACCGAGCCGATGCAGGAGTTCATCAGCACGCGGTACTTCGGACTGATCCGCAACTTCCTGCGTTACGGCTGGCTCGTGCCCTACCTGTTCGGCGCCTCGCCGGCCATCTGCCAATCCTTCTTGCGCGGACGCAAGGCCGATCTGCAGGAGCTGGTGCCAGGCACCCTGTATGGCCCCTACGCCACCAGCCTGCGCATGAGTGACCTGGGTTACCAGAACAGCGCCCAGACCAACCTGCATGTCAGCTTCAATTCGCTGGCCGAATACACCTCGGCGCTGGACACGGCCATCCGCACGCCGGACCCGTATTACCAGCAGATCGGCGTGCGCGACGGCGCACACTGGAAACAGCTCAATGCGAATCTGCTGCAGATCGAGAACGAGTTCTACGCCGCCATGCGCCCCAAACGCGTGGGCCGCGACCGGCCCGCCAAGGCGCTGCGGCTGCAGGGCGTGGAATACATAGAGATGCGCCTGTTCGACCTCAATCCGATGGTCGACATCGGCATCACCCCCGAACAGGGCACCTTTGCTGACGCGTTGCTGCTGATGTGCCTGTTTCGCGACAGCCCGCCCATCAGCGCGCGCGAGCAGGGCGAAAACGACGAGAACAAGCGCCGCGTCGTCACGCGCGGGCGCCAGCCCGATCTGCACCTGCTGGTGCACAACCAGGAGCAGCCGTTGCGCACGCTGGCGCACGAACTGTTCGACGACATGGCGCCTTTTGCCGAAATGCTCGACGCGGCCTACGGCGGTGCCCGTTACGCCCAGGCCATGGCCATGCTGCGCCAGCGCATTGACAACCCGGACCTGTGCCCGTCGGCCCAGGTGCTGGAGGGCGCGCGCGAACACCAGGGATTCTTTAAATACGCCATGGCGATTTCACAGCAGCACAAACAAAGCCTGCTCAAGCAGCCGCTGGAAGGGGAAACGCTGCAACGCTTTGAGGTGGCGGCGCGCGACTCGCTGGCGCTGCAGCAGCGCATCGAGGAGACGGATCAGGGGGGATTTGAGGAGTATGTGGCGGGGTATTACGCGTAACGGGCTGCCACGCGCCCTGCCCCCAACCCTCAAGCCCGCGTCAACCGCAACCCCGCATCCACCAGCAACACCTCCCCGGTCGTCTTCGCCGCATGGGCGCCCAAATACCAGGCGGTCTGGGCCACATCCTCCGGGGTCATCACGGCATCGAGCACCGACTTGGCCTTGTAGGCGCTGACGGTGGCTTCGTAACGCCCTGCACCCAGCCCTTCCTGCATCCAGGGCGTCTCCACCAGGCCGGGCGCGATGGCGTTGACGCGGATGGCCGGGCCGAGGGCGCGGGCCAGGCCTATGGTCATCGCATTCAATGCGCCCTTGGACGCCATGTAGGCAATCGAAGAACCCGTGCCCAGCATCGAGGCGATCGACGACACGTTTACCACTGCGCTGACCGGGTGCGTGCGCAACAAAGGCTCAAAGGCCCGGACCATCTGGTAGGGGCCGATCACGTTGACGGCATAGATGGCGTGAAAGTCTTCCGCCTGCAACGCGTCCAGGTTCTTCATGCTGGCAAACTTGGTGGTTCCGGCGTTGTTCACCAGCACGTCCGTGCGGCCCCAGGCGTCTTGTACCTGCTGGGCCATGGCGCGGCAGTCGGCGTCCTGGGACACATCGGCGCGCAGCACCAGCACTTCGGCGCCCAGCGCGCGGCATCGCGCGGCCACGGCCTGCGCCGGTTCGGGGTTGCGCGAAAAGTTAACCACCACCGTCCAGCCGTGGGTGGCGGACAGGCAGGCCGTGGGCGCACCAAAACCAGACGACGATCCCGTCACGACACATACTTTGCGGGTCATTTCGCTTCCTCCTTTGTGGCGTGCATGGCGCGTAGCTCGCGCTTGAGCACCTTGCCTATCGCGCTACGCGGCAACTCACCCAGAAACTGCAGGCTGGCCAGGCGCTGGGTCTTGCCCAGCTGCGCATTGGCCCACTGCAGCAGTTCGTCCACACTCACCAGCTGGACGTTGTCGCGCAGCACCACAAACG
>JANNDB010000525.1:0-2317 GCA_031387285.1 Betaproteobacteria bacterium
TCTGGAAAAAGGTCTCGGTCGTCGTCCGAACCAAGTTGTTTGCCTGCCTTTGAAAAAGGAGGGCAGGGCACTCCGCCCGCGATCAAGTCCACGCCTTTATAAGGACGGCCATCAAAATTTCTGAGGTCTCCTTCAATGACATTCCATGAAGGCCGATTCTGGCGAAGCGTCTGACATGCGGGCGGTTCTATCTCAACCAGGGCCAAGTGGCCGAACCCCGCAGTCTCCAGCCCAAGCGCCTGTCCACCCGCACCTGAACATATTTCCAACGAAGTGAATTGACTCATGCTATTTTTTTCATCCGTACAACTGTTGGATATTGCGGCCGATCAAATGTCTGAATTATGGCCAACTCATGCTATCCAATTGGCCGTTACGGTACCCGCCGGACTGGTTGGCAAGTCGTTGATCTTGGGTACGACGTCCACGCGCCCTTTCGCTTCATCCTGCACGACCGACTAGACAAAGTTCTGATCGCCCGTGTCGCAAAACGCCGTTAGGGGTTTCACTTTATCTGCACACTTGCCTTCGATCATCACAATTTCGTGTCGAGACATATTTCTGCCCAAGCCGGAAGACTCAGACCAGCGATGATAGTCCCCGTATTGTGAGCGTGATGCCGGGCTCGCGGCAGTAGGTACCTTGCAGTGGAGGCCTCTGGGCCGCATTGCTGCGCAGCCTGTGGGGGGGGCCAAGCCGTGAACTGATTCCATAGGCCACAACTGCGTCGGGCTCATCCATCGCCTGCGCTATTGCAGGCGCCGATGCCCTACTTGCGCACCACAGCAGCCAGCGTCGCCAGGTACGCCACCAGATCGGCACGCACCGCAGCGTCGGCAACGCTGTAACCCATGCGCTGGCCTGGCACCAGGGCCTCCGGATCGGCCAGCCAGCGTTCAAGCCGGACCGCGTCCCAGCGAAAGCCTGCCGCCTGTAGCGCGGGGGAATAGGCGAAGCCGGGGACCGCCCCTGCGCGGCGGCCCAGCACCCCGGCATGGCGCGGACCCACACGATCCTGGCCGACCGAGTGGCAGCCCGTGCAACGCGACTCGTACGCCTGGGCGCCACGCGCCGGATCCCCGTTCGCGTGTACCGGCTGCAGCACACACGCAGCCGCCCACGCCAGCCCGGCAAGCGCTGCCTTGCTGCTCTGGCGCGCAGGCAAAGCTCAGGCCCCGAAACTCAGGGCGCCGGCTGGCAGCATGCGGCCCAGCGCCTGCGACAGCACCGTCCAGTGCATCGTTTCGTCGGCCGCCAGACGCGCCGCCACCTGGCCGAGCTTGTTGTCGCTGAAGGCGGGCAACACGCCGAGGTAGGCGTTGGTCGCACCGAGTTCAAGCCGGGCAGCGAGCATCAGCACGTCGGCCTGGGACTTCAGGGAGCCGGCGTTGAGTGCCTTGGCATAGTCGTCCAGCATTTTTTCGGCGACCGGCGTGCCACCCATCTTCTGGATGGTGGAAATCAGTGCGTCGCGGTGCGCCTTGTGGTGCGACTGGAACATCACGGCCACATCGAGCACCGGCTTTTGCAGCAGGCCGCTGCCGGCGCCGAGCTGGTAGGCGTTGATGGCCTCATGTTCGAGTCCCAGGGCCACGTTGAGGATGCCTACATCCGATGCCATCGCGCTGGAGGTCTGCGCGAACGCAGTCTGGCCGCCGGCGAGCAGGGCGACGGTTGCGGCCGACAGGCCGATCTGGCCGGTGCGTGTCATGAAGGAACGGCGTGGGAGAACAGTAGCGTGGGTCATGGTGAATTCCTGGCTGTGGTGAATGGATGGCTTGAAAGGTGCCGCTGGGCACTTGGGGCAATACGCACCGCCGCCGGCATTGGATTCATCGCCTACGGGTGAATCCGCCGGGCCATTTCCTGCGTACCGTGTGATGCCAGCAGCGGCTTCGTTGCGGGTCTGGCGCCCTGCGCTGGCATTTGCCTGGCCGCGCCGGTATGCTCCAATCAGGTTGCAAACCACCATGTCCGACAGCACCGACTCCGACCAACAACTCATGGAACTGCTTTTTGCAGTGGGGCAGCGGGATGCCGCCGCGCTGCGTGCCCTGTACGACCGCACGGCACCGCGCCTGTTCGGGCTGGCCTTGAAGCTGGTGCGCCAGCGCGAACTCGCGCAGGATGTCTTGCAGGAGGCCTTTCTCACCATCTGGCGTGTTGCCAACGAGTACCGCGGCTCGCTCAGCCCGCCCATGGCCTGGCTCGGCCTGATCGTGCGCAGCCGCGCCCTCGACGCGCTGCGCCGGCGCAAGGCGGCGCGCGAAGATGTTTCAGACTCGCTCTCCGATTCGGACGACGGCGACTCGCCCAT
>JANNDB010000527.1:0-3286 GCA_031387285.1 Betaproteobacteria bacterium
CTGCTTTTGGGTCCGGAACAGCTGCAGCGTGCCCTGGCTGCGCTCGTCATAGGTGATGCCGGTTTCAGCGCGCAGCTCGCGCAGGCAGTCGCGGCTGTATTCGGCCAGACGCACCATGCGGCTCTTGTTCAGCGCGTAACGGGCTTGCGTGCAGTTGCGCAGCATCGAGGCGCCCCAGCGCCACATGGCCGGATCGAGCATCGGCCAGATGACCAGCGGGCTGTGCTGCATCAGCATCCACTTGATCGCCTTTACCGGCACGCCGGGTCCGGCCCACGGCGCCGAATACCCGGGTGACACCTCTCCCGCATTCGCGAAACTGGTCTCCCGGGCGGCGCTGTCCTGACGGTCCAGCACCGTGACCTGGTGGCCGGATTTCGCCAGGTAATAGGCGCAGCTGGTGCCGATGACGCCGCTACCGAGTACCAGGATACGCATAGGCCGCCTCCCTCAGACCACGCCGTCCGCGCGCAGCGCCTGGATGCTGTGGGCGTCGTACCCCAGCTCACGCAGGATTTCGTCGGTATGTTCGCCCAGCCGCGGAGGGCTGCGATACACCCCGGCCGGTGTGTCGGACAGATCAACCGGGTGTATGGCCAACGGGTAGCCGCCCGGCAGGCCGTCGAACGCGCAGATTGGCAGCAGGCCGCTCTGCTGGATATGCGGGTCGTCCAGCACTTGCTGCGGGCTCAGTACCGGCCCCGCGGGAATCTTGGCGGCGCCCAGTGCTGCCAGAGCAGAGGCGCGCGTGCGCGCGGCACACCAGCCGGCCATGATGTCGCTGATGACCTGGCTGTGCAGCCCGCGCGACACGTCGTCGGCGAAATCCGGATTTGCCAGCAGGTCGTCACGGCCCACCACGCCGCACCAGCGCTCGAACATGGCCTGGCCGACCGCCTGGACCACCACCGAGCCGTCCTGCGTGGCAAACACATCGACCGGCGCCGCCGAGTAGCCGCGATTGCCCTGCGGAACACGGTCGGGCTTGCGCACGGCCTGTTCGATCAGCACGGCGTTGTTCTGGATCACGGCCGAGCGCAACAGGGAGCCTTCCACCAGCTGCCCGCGCCCGGTGCGCTCACGCGCCCACAGGGCCGCGATGGCACCCATGGCGCAGGCTTGTGCGGTATGGAAATCCACATAGTTGACGGCCGCGCGGACTGGCGCGCCGGGTTGGCCGGTCATGTACATGGCGCCGCTCATGGCCTGGCCGACGGAGTCAAATCCCACCTGCTGGCTGAGTGGCCCGCGCGTTCCGTAGGCCGTTGCCGCCACCAGCACGATGCGCGGATTGAGCGCGCTCAGGGTGGCGTAGTCCAGCCCGAGTTTGCGCAGGGTCTCAGGCGGCAGGTTGGCCACCACCACATCGGCCGTCGGTACCAGCTGGCGCACGATGCTGCGGCCGCGCGGACTGGCCAGGTCGAGTGTCAGGCAGCGCTTGTTGCGGTTGTGCTGCAGGTAGGTGCCACCTTCGCCGGATTCGGCAACCGGCGGCAGGTACCGGTCTTCGCCGCCTTGCACCCGTTCGATACGGATCACGTCCGCGCCGTAGTCGCCCAACAGGGCCGCGCAATACGGCCCGGCAATGAAGCGGCCGAAATCGAGCACGCGGATTCCATCCAGCAGTCGCATCGGTGTGTTCCCGTTTGTTGCACCAATGGTAATGCCGTGCCGGGCGGCTCTGGAAACAGGCCCATCAGTTACCATGGAGACCGATTTTTTTGGCCCCATCCATGACAACTTTGCGCCCCTTTCACCTGGCATTTCCGGTCACCTCGCTGAAGCAGGCGCGTGCGTTTTACGGCAACTTGCTCGGCTGCCCGGAGGGCCGCTCATCTGACGAGTGGATCGACTTTGATTTCTTTGGCCACCAGATCGTCGCGCATCTGGCGCCCGATGAGGCAGGGCACAAGACCAGCTCGGCTGTGGATGGCCATGCAGTTCCTGTGCGGCATTTCGGAATAGTGCTGACGATGGCGCAATGGGCGGTTCTGGCCGAGCGGCTCAAGGCGGCGCATACGCGCTTTGTCATCGAACCCTATGTGCGTTTCAAAGGAGAGATTGGCGAGCAGGCGACGATGTTCTTCCTGGACCCGTGCGGCAACGCGCTCGAGTTCAAGGCCTTCGCCCATGATGCGCAGCTTTTTGCCAAGTAACGCCATGACCCAGACTGCCGAAACCGCGCCGGTTCTGACGATAGACATCGTCTCGGACGTGGTGTGCCCCTGGTGCTACATCGGCAAACGCAAGCTGGAAGCAGCGCTGGCACTGCCCGAAGCGGCAGGCCTGCCGCGCGTGGAGATCCGCTGGCATCCGTTTCAGCTCAACCCGGATCTTTCCAGGGACGGCATTTCGCGCAAGCAGTATCTTGAAGACAAGTTCGGCGGGGCAGAGCGCGCCGCTGAAATCTATGCCCGCGTGCGCGCCGCCGGCAAGGGCGCCGGACTGGACCTGAACATCGACGGCATCAGCCTGCAACCCAACACGCTGGCCGCGCACACGCTGATCGCCTTTGCGCAGCAGCACGGCGCCGGGAGCGACGTCAAGGAACGCCTGCTGAAGGCGTATTTCGTCGAGAACCGGTTTATCGGCGATGCCGATGTACTGGCTGGTATTGCCGCCGAAGCAGGCCTGGATGCCGTGGCCGCGCGGGCGTGGATAACCGATCCGGCGCAGCTGCAGGCGGTAGCCGATGCAGACGCGCAGGCGCGTGGCATGGGTATCAGCGGCGTGCCGTTTTTCATCTTCAACCAGAAACTTGCAGTGTCCGGCGCGCAGGATCCCGCCACCCTGCTCGACGCCATGCAGCAGGCCGTGGCTGCCGCTTGAGCGCGCGCAAACAGCAGCTGGACGCACTGGCCGTTGGCCTGCTGCTGGCATGCAGTCTGTTCTGGGGCTTCCAGCAAGTCCTGGTGAAAGCCACCGTGGGCGAACTGGCGCCGGTGTTCCAGGCCAGTGTGCGTTTCGCCGGCGCAACCCTGGTGCTGTGGATCTGGTGCCGCTGGCGCGGCATTGCATTGTTTGGGCGCGATGGCAGTCTGACCATGGGCGTACTCGCCGGCGTGCTCTTCGCCATCGAATTTGCCTTTCTGTTTTCGTCGGCGCGATTTTCCACCGCGTCGCGGGTCACACTATTTGCCTACACCGCACCGCTGTGGGTTGCCGTGCTGGTCCCATTTTTCGTACGTGCCGAGCGACTGCGCCCGCCGCAATGGCTGGGCGTGGCGTTGGCATTCTTCGCGGTACTGCTGGCCTTGCAGGTCGGACTGGCGCGCAACGCACCGCC